>NZ_JAOALE010000009.1:0-86504 GCF_047462575.1 Synechococcus sp. 'PEA 65AY6A-5F PE A' | reverse complement strand
TTCTCGGAAGCTCCCGTCTACAGCCCGTCAGGGCTTAGCGGGAGAGGATGTCACTCAAGCGAGCAACTGTAAGTGGGGAGGGGGAGTTTTCAGCCAGTCTTGGCAGCTCAGCAGCCCCTCGCGAAAGCGGGTGGCCGCCTGCGATTGATAGCGCTCCGGGTTAAACGCCAGCCAAAGGGTGCGCCGTATCTGCAGCCCTTCCACCGCCAGCTTTTTCAGCCGCCCTTGCTCCAAGTCGGAGCCCACCGCCACCATCGACAAAAAAGCCACCCCCAAGCCAGCCTGGACGGCATTCTTGATTGCCTCAATCGAGCTGAGTTCCAGCCGTACATTTAGCTGGCCCGGGTTGATGCCGTGGCGATTCAGCACCCGGTCGATGGTCTGCCGCGTGGAAGACTGGGGATCCAGGGTAATGAAGGGCAAAGTCAACAGATCCACAAGGGCGGGAGCATCGAGGGCACAGCTGGGGGCGCCGACCAACACGTATTCGTCTTCCGCCAGAGCAATCACCTTCAAATGCCGCTGTAAGTCAAAGGGGATCTCCCCGCCGACAATGGCCAGATCCAGCCGACCCTCCACCAGCTTCTGGGCAATTCGCCGTGTGGATTGCACCAAGAGCTGCACCGAAATCTGGGGATAGCTGCGGTGATACTGCGCGATCAAAGAGGGCATGACGTAGGTGCCCACCGTTTGGCTGGCCCCCAAAACCAAGTGCCCCCCTCCCATCTCTTGCAAATTGGCCAGAGCTTGAACCGCTTCCCGGCAGAGCTTGAGGATGCGCTCGCTGTAGTGCAGCAACACCTGCCCCGCATCCGTCAGCTCCACCTTGCGCCCGCCGCGGTCAAACAACACCACTCCCAACTGTCGCTCCAGGTTCTGCACCTGCAAGCTGACCGCTGGCTGGGAGACAAACAGGCTCTCCGCAGCCCGCCGAAAACTCCCCTGCTGCGCAATCGCCTGAACGATGAGGAGCTGATCCAGGGTAAACGGCAGTTCATCCGCCATAGGGAACTCCAAATCACCCAGCGGGATCCCTTCCAACCTAGCGAACTCGGCAGCCCAGGATCGAAAGCCCGCCTGAGATCATCATATATAAGCAGGCTAAATACTAAGAAAATACAAAAGGTGAGCAATCTCGAGAGAACGGCTCGCTCCCGCCTTTTGGACGGGATCTGGGGTGGAGCGCCTCTCCCGAAGAGCCGTTGAAACTGTTTGTTGAAGTTGAGAGCCATCCCCAAGGGCCAGGCGGCTCTGGACCTGTCTTTGGCTTCCCTCTAGCGAGGGCCATAGGGCGTCCAATAGCCGCGCCCCTGTTGCCTTGCCGCATTGGCTGCCTCTTTGAGAATGACGCCGTACTTGAGGCCATTGGTTTGCGGCGACAGTAGGCCATGCCCCAAAAACAGCATTTCCTGGTTGATGAGGGTATTGGCCCGCCAAACGTAGGCAGGCAGGGTGGGGGTGGGGGCCAGAGCGGGATCCAACTCCAAGAAAACCTCGCGCCCCAGCAAAGCCGTCTGCAGGTATTGACCAGCATTGGAGATGGGCAGAGGGGTTTGCCCGCGCAGCTTCGTCCACGTAGGATTGAGCTCTGCCGGCAGAGGAGCAATCCCGATCAGTTGCACCAGCCGCAAATTCAAGTCCCCTTCGAGCTGGACAACCAGGGTGTTGTAATCGACCACCCGAATGACTTGTGCCCGTTTGAGGCTGCGTAGATCCGGACGGGCCACCAAGGTCAAGGCCCAAGCGGGCCATGCCGAGACCAGCAAGGGCAAGGCCAGCAGGCTGCTCAGCTTAATTAAACTCCGTCCCTGGGATATCAACAGAGACTTGGGACGGTGAGAGATGGGAACAGACCGCAGCGATTTCTGCATCATGGACTTCACCCGTTGCATGGCGGACTTGACGACAGGGATGGTTTGCATGCTTAACCTTTGAATTTGACGCTGCCTTTACACCGCCACCCGGCGGGCCCAATGCCGGAGCCGGCTCACTGCCGTCACTCTACAAAAAACTTGGGCAGATGGGTCAGTTCTGCAAGCTGTCTCTCGATTTCAACTTGCGGATGCGCCACCCCCTGACAACCTATAGAGTCATTTCAAAAATGAAACGGCTCGTTACGTTATTTCCTAGCTCCCCTCTCCCTCTGGGAGAGGGGACGGGGGTGAGGTTGTCCAAAGAATCTCTCAAACGCGGGGATCCAGGATGGCCGCAGGGCTCTTCTTCAGAGTCTTGGGCAGGAGGGAGTTGACCAATACGGTAACCAAGCCCAGCCGATTGCCCGCCAGGATATCCGTCCACAGGCGATCGCCCACGATGGCCACCGCCTCCACCGGCAGGTTCATTTGCGCCACAGCCCGCCGCAGAGCGCGCCGCGAGGGTTTGCCGGCGCCGTGAATGGAAGGCAGGTTCAAGCTCTCGCCGATTTGGCGAATGCGGTTGCGGTTGAGGTTGTTGCTCACCAGCCAAATCTGAAAGTGGGGGCGCAATTGCTCCAGCCAGGCGGCCACAGCCGGATCCACCTCAGCCTGGCGGATCGGCACCAGCGTGTCGTCCACGTCGAAGATGACGCCCCTCACCTGCCAGGCCAACAGATCTTCTGCCCGCAGCCGCAAGACAGTGCCGGCCACCACCACATCCGGTTGCAGGAGCTTGAACCAAGGTTTGCGTACCATCGAGAACCTTTTCAGCCACCAACTGCCAATGCTCCTGACCTTCTCATTGCGAAGTGGGCGGGGATCCCTGCCGCTCGCGGAGGATTTGCCGTTGAGCTGCCTCGTGCTCGGCTAGGGTCTTGCTGAAAACATGGGTGCCGTCGTAGCGGGCCACAAAGTAGAGGTAATCGGTCTCCTCAGGCTCCAAAACGGCTTTGAGGCTGGCCAAGCCCGGACTGGCGATGGGGCCAGGGGGCAAGCCGGGGGTGAGGTAGGTGTTGTAGGGGGAGGGGGTATGCACCTCGGCAAGGGTGAGGCGGCGATCTGGCGTCTGCTGGATGTTCAGGGCATATTCCACCGTCGGATCGGCTCCCAAGGGCATTCCCTTTTTGAGCCGGTTCAAAAAGACGCCCGCGATTAAGGCACGCTCCTCCGGCACGGCGGCCTCCCGCTCCACAATGCTGGCCAAGGTAACCCACTCATGCAAGGAGAGGGAAGTAGTGTGCTGGCGAAACAGGGGTAGGGCCACGGCGGCAAACCGCTGCAGCATGGCGTTGATGACAATCTCGGCTTTTTGCTGATCCGGCAGGGATCCCTCCACCTGTTCGACAGGAAAAAGATAGGTGTCGGGGAAGAGGTAGCCTTCCAGGGAGTTCAAGCTGGGGGGCAGCCAATCGAGGGGAGGGATCACGCGGGCCGTGGCGATGAAAACATCGGCTGCCAACCAGTTGCGCTCCGCCAAGGCCGCCGCCATCTGCTCGATCCGCCAGCCCTCCGGGATGGTCAGCCGCCGCTGCAGAATCCGGCCCTGCCGCAGTTGTCGGGCTACGGATAGCATGTCTTGGTTGGGATCCAAAGCGTAGGTACCTGCCTGAAACAGCCAGTCACGTCCAAAGGTGCGGCTCCACAGCTCCCAGGCCAAGGCAGAGCGGATCACCCCCGCTTGGTGCAGTTGTTTCCCGATTAAACGGCTGCTGCTGCCCGGCTGGATCACCACCTGGATTGGCTCTGGGCCACCCAGCGGCTGAAGCCAGGTCTGCCAGCGCCAGTAGCCAAATCCAACGGCCAAGGCCACCAGGAAAGCTAAGCCTTGCACTAGACGGCGACCCCAGCGTTGGCGGCAGCGGGGCGGAGCACTTTGGGCGATCAGGCCTTCGGGCGAGGCGGGATCGCGGTGATCGGTCATCGCCTTCCCCTCCACATCGCGACAGCACATCCTCTGGCCAGGTTAGCGTGGCCAGAAGAGATCTTCAGGCCGTCACCGGTCAGTTAGGGCCACCCCCAGTGTAGCCTCGGCCTATCCCACTTAGGATCCGCTCTCCTGGGCCAGGCGGGCAGGGATCCCATTGCTCTTGGGAGTTGTTTGTCCAATCCAAGTGCCGATGGGCTCCCCTTGCACCACCCGGTAGATGTTGCCGGGAGTGGTCAAGTCGAAAACCACGATGGGTAGTTGATTTTCTTTGCAGAGGGCGATGGCAGTGCTGTCCATCACCCGCAGATCGCGGGTAAGCACATCCTGGTAGCTGAGGACATCGTAGCGGCGGGCCTGAGGATGGGTCTTGGGATCCGCGTCATAAACCCCGTCCACCTTGGTGGCTTTGAAGATCACCTCGGCATCGATCTCCGCCGCCCGCAAGGCCGCAGTCGTGTCGGTGGTGAAGAAGGGATTTCCAGAGCCTGCCCCAAAGATCACCACCCGCCCTTTTTCCAGGTGACGAATGGCGCGGCGACGAATGTAAGGCTCTGCCACCTCCTGCATGGCAATGGCCGTCTGCACCCGCGTCGGGATCCCGGCCCGCTCGATGGCATCTTGCAAGGTTAAGGCGTTGATGACGGTGGCCAACATCCCCACGTAGTCAGCAGAAGCTTGATCCATCCCCTGGGCAGCCGCTTCCTTGCGCCCGCGCCAGATATTGCCCCCTCCCACCACGATCGCCACCTGCACGCCCGCCCGCACCACCGAGGCTACTTCACTGGCAATGGACTGCAAGACCTCGGGGTCAATCCCGTAGGGACGTTCCCCCATCAGGGCTTCACCGCTCAGCTTCAGCAGAATACGTCGGTACTTCATGGCTATCCGCTCCAGCCCACCCCTGCCTACAATAGCAGCTTTGCTGGGCTAGCTCCGGTCAGGGTGTTGGTCAACAGAGCCTCTCGACGAACTTGCCATCACGGCTGCTGTTCTTCGCCAGCGCTGGCCTCCTGATCCCGAGGAACAGAACGGAAGCGGCGGCTATTGCGAGCACGACTTTTCTGAAACTGCTTGGCATACTCGCGGTTGCGCTCGGCTTTTTCCCGCTTCAGGTTGCGTTTTTTGGCCATGCTGGTCTTCCTGACCGGTTGTCCGGCATAAAGTGAGGCACTCAGGTGGAGTGCGAGGCGTCCTTAATCGTAACATGCTTTGCCGGAGCCATCCTGAAGGCCTCTGCTCAGCCAGCTATGGGCAGGGATCCCCAGAGCAGAGATAGGCCGATCAGGAGGAACCCCACGCCTGCCGAGGTTTTGATCCAGCGGGGGGGGATGACTCGCGCTACCCAAGCCCCCGCCCATACCCCAATGAAGCTGGTGCTGATTAGGGCAGCAGCAGCTCCGCAGAAGATCACCCCAAGATTTTGCGAGTGGGCGCTGAGGAGCAGGGTGGCCAACTGGGTTTTATCGCCCATTTCGGCCAGCAAAATTGAGCCGAAGCTGACCAGAGCAGCTCGCGCCGCTGTCTGTTTCAAGAAAGAGAACATCTGACTGCTGTGCTGGCTCAACACGTTTCTCTGTAGCCACGTTGCTCTTACACAAGAGGATAGCTTGGTAGCCCCGTACTTGAGTACGCGGCGGAAAAGCCCTTGAGCCACTTTAGTTGCTTCTTTGTTATTAGTACAGAGCTTCTCCAGGAAAACAACCTACTGCGGTGCAAAACCCGCGTGGCAATAACTAACCTGGCGGAACTTAAGTCCGAAGTAAGCAGAACTTTGAGGTTATGCCTCAAAGGACTGTCTAGAGGCGTCTTGACAGCGCCTTCGCGAGTCCACTTTGGGCTGCGTAAGAATCCCCTGGGTGGGAGTGTCAAAGCCACCCTTCCCCTTCACGGGAGATGTGTAAACTACCGGGCTCCGACCGCTCCCCAACCCCCCGTATACGGGGGGAGGTAGGGGGGCTGGTTTACAGCAGCCCCCAATAATGCAATCACGTTGGCACCGTTAAAATCTGCATCCCCTTTCCAGCCACAGACCGAGTTCACACAACGAAAATGCTTCCCTTCCCGTTGCCCAATCCACAGGCACGGGTGGCAGGTCTGCGAGCTGTAGGCAGGCGGCACCACCCCAACCTGGATCCCGGCCCGCAGCGCCTTGTACTGCACAAACTGCTTCAGTTGATAGAACGCCCAACTATTCGACCGCCGCCGCTCTATCTTAACTGCGCGGCTGTCGGTTGGTGCGCTCCCTAATGCCACTCAGGTCTTCCAGGGCAATAAAACTGTGGGTGGCCTGCGCCCTCGACACAATCGCTTTGGAGATGCAGGGATTGACCCAGGTTTGCAAGCGTCTCTCCTGACCAGACAGCCGTTGCAAGAGTTGGCGGCATCTGCGCCGACTAGATCTTGTGCCCTGACTGGCTTTGCGTTGAAGTGACGCCCGCAGCCGGGAGGAGTGGTCTCTGACCTGGTTCAACGGCTGTCCATTCCAGTTGTCCTCCTCTGAGGTATGGGCAATATCTCTCCTCCCCAAGTCCACCCCCATCGCCTTGGGGGTGTCTGGCTCGACGCCAATCTGGATGTAGTGAGAACCCTCTTTGCGTTTGACCAACGTGGCCGATTTGGGATTGGTGCCGGCCAGCATCCCTCGTTGATAGTTGCCAATGGCCAACTCAAAGCGTTCCCGACCCTCTACGGTGGTCAGCGACACCGTCCAGTCGTTCTCGCGGAAGGAAAAGATGCGGGCATCGTAGGTCACGAAGCCTGCCTTGAAGGCCTTGACCGGACAGTTCTGTTGCCGGGCAACCTTACGCGACCCTGCCATCCGTCTGCATACCTGTTGTGCCAGGATAGCCCAAAGCAGGTACGAATCTCGCGCTAGCAGAGAGATTGGAGCTTGACGGCGTTGACTATCTTCTCTGGTGTGTTCTCATTCACCCAGTTCAAGGCCTGCACAAAGGCGTCCAGAGTCGCATCCAGCTTGGCGGCTTGCGACTCCGATACCTAAGGACTCCGTCCCGCTAGCGCGAACAGTTTGATAGTCAAGACTTGGGGCATGCTGTAACTATACATCAACAGACCGCATTCCTCCCGTCACTGACCGGCCCGGCCCCCGGCCCCCCAGTCCCCCCGTATACGGGGGGATACAGGGGGGCTGGGCGGGGGGATATAGGGGGGTACAGGGGAGCTCCCGCGGTTTCTAGCTGACCCGCATACCCCGAAACGAAACAGAGCGAGGGATCTGTCTAGATTACTGCCCCTCGCCCTCCTCTACTTGTCTAAACTACACGGGCGCTCCAAGACCGGTATAGGAGCCATAGAAGAAAAGCCCAACCACCGTGACCACACCCAAACCGACAACCACAGCCACTATCCACAGAGGGATCCTTGCCTGACTAGTCATAGCAACTGGCCTCCAGAAGAAAAAGATAGGTCTAAAAAGTTGCACCCGTAGTCTGCAAAGAGAACCAAGGGCTGGCTAAGGTAAGCCTACATTGATCCCTGCAGCTTTTTCTCAACTTAAGACCAGAGACAAGTGAAGTCTCAGTTGAGAAAGTAGCTGGAAAACAACAGCCCCACCACAAACACCAGCAGCAAGCCCAAGTATAGGGAGGTGCGGTTTAGCTCTACCGGCTGGGTGTTGGGATTCTTCTCAGGTTGATCAGCCATGGGGTTCACCGTTGAATAAACTGCATTGCGGCAATAGCTCCCAAAAAGAAAACGGTTGGAATCGCCAAAGTATGCACCGCCAACCAACGGACAGTAAAAACGGGGTAGAAAACAGGCTCGTCAGGTTTGTTAACAGATTTGGTCGCCATAGTCCAGATCCTGCATCTTGGAACGCAAAATAGATTTACAAATCGCAACAACTAAAGAGTTGCCAGCCTGGCCCTGCTCTTTCCTAGCGAGTTAACTTTTCCAGTTGCTCAAGAGCGTTGAAGCGGTCGCTGACAATCGGTAACTCCTGCCGCTCTGCGGTGAAATACTCATTGGGGCGCGGGGTGCCAAAGATATCATAAGCCAAGCCGGTGCTGACAAAAAGCCAACCCGCCAAAAACAAAGCGGGAATGGTCAGGGCATGAATAACCCAGTAGCGGACGCTGGTAATAATATCGACAAAAGGTCGCTCTCCAGTGTTGCCAGCCATGAAACTCCTCCCTGCACTAGGGGCAAAAGGGCTCTTTGAGTCTATAACACAATGATAAGGAGTTGCATGCACAGCTACAAGTTACAAGACAATTGCTCAAGCTGTTTGCCGCCAAGCGAGGCCCCACCCTTGCATAGGTAAGATCTCCTAACAGCCTCTGAGTTCAACTCTAGGGCAGCGTGAGCCGGAACGCCTGGGGTAGGGGATCCCACTGCCAAAGGGCGCAATCGCGACTGACACCGAGGGCTTGAGGACACGGCGGAACTTTGAGATAAGCTGGCTCTGAGGGGATGTCAACGGAACAGGAGTAACAGCTATGCGGTGCTCGTGGCCCCTAGCCTTGGGCCTATGTTGGACGCTAGGCTGGTCAAGCCTCAGCTTGCCGGCCTGGTCGCAAGGGGTCGAGCAGCAAGCCTCGCTGGCCTGGGCCGATGCCTACGTGGCAGCGCTGGAGCGCCAGACGGACCTGGTGCTCACCCAGGAGCCGCTGTCGGCGACCTTGACTCGTCTGGAATTGGCCCAGTGGCTAACGGAGTTTTTCGGCTACGTCCCCAACCCCAACCAGGTACAAGAGATTCGGGATCTCGAGCCCAATACCCCCGACTATTGGACGGCCCAAGCGGTGCTGCAGGCGGGAGCGATGCGCCTGTACGAGGGCAACGAGTTTCGCCCGCAAGGAGATCTCACCCACCTGGAAGCCCTGGCTATTTTGGTGCGGGCCCTGCAATTGCCTGCTCCCAACCAGGACGATATTGAGCGCTGGATGGCTCTGTACACCGATGCTGCCGAGGTGCCGGAGGTGGGGCGGGCTTTTGTGGCGATGGCAGGGGAAGCAGGGCTATTGGTGAATGTGCCGGATCCGGCCCGGCTGCGGCCCAATCGGGTGCTCAGCCGAGCCGAGGGGGCGGTGCTGTTGCACCAGGCGCTGGTGTATCGCGGTCAGCTTCCGCCTTTGCCAGCTCCGGTGGCGCAGTTGCGTCCCTCTCCTGCTCCGGTGGCCAAGACTGTCCAACCCGAAATCTTGCAAACGCGGATTACCCCTGAGTCGGGAGTGGTGCCGCCAGGGGGAACTCTGACTGTTGAGGCCCAGGCCACTCCCAACGGCAGGGCCACCGTGGATATCGGCAGCTTGGTGCAGGGCTTGCCCATGCAGGAGGTGCAGCCCGGCTATTACCGCGCCGTTTACACCCTTGGCCCTCAGGACAGCGCCCTCAGTCCCGATATTCGTATCCAACTGAGCCTCAACGGACGGGAGACCCGCGTTCAGCGGCGGCTCCCTCAACTGGCCCTGGGCAATGTCGCTCCCCCGCCGGTGGAATCGGTGTTTCCGCCCCCATCCCCTCTGCCACAACCGGCCACCCCTGAGCCTGCTCCTCTGGCTCCAGTCGGCAACCGCTATCCGCGTATTGAGGCGATTCGCTTGGATCCCCAGCGCGACCTGGTGGAAGGGGATATTCTCACCATTGCCATCTGGGGGGACTCGGGGGGGATCGCCCAGTTTGATTTGGGGAATTTGGCCCTGAACCAGCCGATGCGGGAGGTGCGACCCCACCACTACGAGGGCACCTACGTGGTGGCCCCCACCCACCAAGCCAGCAACCCCGTTTTGCGAATTGTGCTCACTAAGGATGGCCTCAGCCAGGAACACCGGGAGATCTTCCCTTTTGCAATCGATGGATCTAAGGGAACCCGCTCCACCATCCAGCCGGTCTCCGCACCTGTCGCTGCTGGGCTGCCCCGGATTTTCAATGTCACCACCAACAGCACCAACCTGCGCATGGGCGAGATCCTCAAAGTTACGATGCGAGGGGATCCGGGGGGGCGGGCAGCTTTTCGCATCGTCGGGGTGACGCCGGAGGTGGAGATGCGGGAGGTGGCGCCCGGCCTCTACGAAACCCAGCAGCAACTGCCCTTCAACATGCAGCCGGTCAACAACGGCCTCGTTGAGGTGATCCTGGAGCGGGGCGGCCAAAGAGCCACCCAAACCAGCCCCTCGCCCATTACCATCGCTCCCTGAGCAAAACTTGCCGTGCAGCCTCGCGAGAACTTTATCCCGCTGGTGCAAACGGTAGCTAAAGGAATACGATCCGCTTGCCCAGCTATTGGCGTTCACCGGCAGCTTGGTAGTTACAGCCATCTCAAATGGCAATGAAACGTTTCTCTGCGTCGTTATTGCTACGCAACGCTGTCGCGGACGCGCCGGCCGTGCGGAGCACTATCCCCAACTCCCCTCTCCCTTTGGGAGAGGGGCCGGGGGTGAGGGTAGAGGGGGTCGGCGGCAAAGTGTCTTCGTCTTGTTTGAAACGACTATACGCCCCTTGGCTAGACGGCTGCCTCAAAGGGATCCGCGCTGCGCTGGATCTGGGTGGATAATTTGGGAATCACCTGCAGCTTGAACTGTTGCTCGAAGACCTTTTTCTTCTCGTTCAAGCTCCACAGCTCCAGGGCACAGTCGTCGTTGGGGTGCCTGGGATCCAAAATCAGCTCCATGCAGCGGGGGCCTTCTCCCAGAAGCTGAAAACGGCAGTGGAGAGCTTGGATGGCCTGCAGGCGGCGGCGATCCAGAGCACAGGCTATGCGCAGCAGGGGGCTGAGCTCGAGGACAACTTGGCGATCCCGCTCGTTGCTGAGGCGTTGAAAGTTCTCGTGCTTCTTCTTGGGGGGCGACTTGCGGTGGTAGCGGGCCAGGTTGGCGATCACCTCTATCTCTTCCTCGTTGAAGCCCAACAGCTCCCCGTGGCGGATCAGGTAGTAGGAGTGCTTGTGGTGGGCGGCATGGCTGATGAAGTGGCCGCAGTTGTGCAGCATGGCGGCCGCCCAGAGAAGAGCTCGCTCGCGGGAGCCCCAGGAGTGCAGGATGCCGCGGGTCTGATCGAAAAGACTGAGGGCAAACTCCGCTACCCGCTCGGCATAGGGGAGCTCCACCTGGTATTTTTCCGCCAGCTTGAGGATGCTGCGCCGCCGCACCGAGCTGTGGTAGCGCAGCCGATCTTCAATGAGCCCCTGGCCGATCATCCAATCCACGATCAGCCCTTCCCGCAGGGCCCGTTCGCAAAACTGGATCCGCTCCACCCCCAGCAGGGTCATCACCTCCTCCAAGATGACGGCCCCAGCCAGGATGATCTCCCCGCGTCTTTCCCCAAAGCCGGGCAGTTTTTGCCGTTCGGCCACGGTGAGGGAGCGCAGCTCTTTGACATAGGCCCGCAGGGCTTCCAGGCTGAACTCATACCCCTGCAGGCGAGTGGGGGCAGCGCCCAGCCGACGGCGGGCATCCAACTGGGCCAAGCACTCGATGGTGCCGGAGGTGCCCACCAAGGTCAGGGATCCCGGCTGTTGGGAGGCTTCGACGATGCGCCGCATCTGCTCAATGGGAGCTTCCAGCATGCCGCGGACATGTTGCCGCAGCGCCTGCAGCTCGGCGGAGGTGGGCGGATCGTGGTGCAAAAAAGCTTGGGTCAGGCGCACCGCCCCCACCTTGATGCTGCGTAGAAACTCCGGCTCTTGGCCGTTGCCCAGAATCAGCTCGGTCGAGCCGCCGCCGATATCCACCACCGCGTGCAGCCGATTGTGGAACTCCATGGCCGAGAGCACCCCCAGGTAGATGCGGCGGGCCTCCTCCTGGCCGGAGATCAGCTCGATGCGCAGGCCCAGCTCCTGCTCGATCCGCTTCAAGAACTCCGGCCCATTGGGGGCCTCGCGCACAGCGCTGGTGGCCACGGCAACGATATCCTGCACCTGAAAGCTCTCGGCAATGCGGCAAAACCGCTCCAGAGCCGTCCGGGCCCGTTCCATGGCAGCAGGGGTAAGGGCGCCCGTCTGGCTGCAGAATTCCCCCAGCCGGACGGTGGCTTTTTCGCGGGAGATGATGGTGAAGCTGGGGATATTGGGGTTAATGCGCACCACCACCATGTGCAGGGAGTTGCTGCCCACATCGATGGCGGCTATGACCGGAGCAACTCCAGACTCAGAAAGGGGGGCCGGTTTCGGTTCAGAGGCGGCGGCAGAGCGTTCGGCAAGGTTGGCGAGCGAAGAGACCATGAATGAATTCAGAGGTTGCGACACTTTGCGACACTTCTAGAATACTGTGTGCTTTCCCCCCTTTTTCTTGGCCGAGCTGTGGGTTTAAAGGCGACGGTCTTTCTTAAACAGAGAGTTGTCCCCGTTGGGGATCCCGGCTGTTCTGGCCTCAGACTAAGATAAAAGCACTGCAGAGTCATTTTTGTCGCCAAGCGGGTTCCGATGTCTCAACCAGCCGCATCCCCTCAACAGGCCAACAGCCCCCTCAAGCTGCTGCGTACCCACGAATCTCCCAAGCTGGAGCGCATCCGCCACACCACCTCTCACGTCCTGGCGATGGCGGTGCAAAGGCTGTTTCCCAAGGCCCAGGTAACCATCGGCCCGACGACCGACTATGGCTTTTACTACGACTTTGACCATCCCGAGCCCTTCACGCCGGAAGATCTGGAGCGCATCAAAAAAGAGATGCAGGCGATCATCAAGAAAGGCTTGCCGGTGATCCGCGAGGAGGTGAGCCGGGAGGAGGCCAGGCGCCGCATCGAGGCCCTCGGCGAACCTTACAAGCTGGAGATTTTAGATAGCATTCCCGAAGGCGAGCCGATCACCATCTACCATCTGGGGGATGAGTGGTGGGATCTCTGTGCCGGCCCCCACGTGGAAAACACGAAGGAGATCAACCCCAAAGCTTTTGACCTGCTCAGCGTGGCCGGCGCCTATTGGCGGGGGGACGAGACCAAGCCGCAGCTCCAGCGCATCTACGGCACCGCCTGGGAGACGCCGGAGGAGCTCAAGGAATACAAGCGGCGGCTGGAAGAGGCCAAGCGGCGGGATCACCGTAAGCTGGGCAAGGAGCTGGGCCTATTTATATTTGCCGATGAAGTGGGGCCGGGCCTGCCCCTTTGGACCCCCAAAGGAACTACTCTGCGCTGGGTGCTAGAGGATTTTCTCAAGCAGGAGCAGCTCAAGCGGGGCTATCTGCCGGTGGTGACGCCCCACATTGCCCGCGTGGATCTGTTCAAGATCTCCGGCCACTGGCAGAAGTACCGGGAAGACATGTTTCCCATGATGGCCGAGAGCGAGGAGGCGCGCGCCGCTGAACAGGGCTTTGTCATGAAGCCGATGAACTGTCCTTTTCACATCCAAATCTATAAATCAGAGCTGAGATCCTACCGCGATTTGCCGCTGCGCTATGCCGAGTTCGGCACCGTCTATCGCTACGAACAATCGGGGGAATTGGGGGGCTTGACCCGCGTTCGCGGCTTTACGGTGGACGACGCCCACTTGTTCGTTCGTCCCGATCAGTTGGAAGAAGAGTTTCTCAAGGTTGTCGATCTCATTCTGGTGGTTTTCGACAAGCTCAAACTCAAAGATTTTCGCGCCCGCCTCAGCTTCCGCGATCCCAAATCCGATAAATATCTGGGATCCCCGGAAGAGTGGGATATGGCCGAGAATGCCATTCGCCGCGCGGTGGAGAAGCTTTCAATGCCGCATTTTGAAGGGATCGGAGAGGCGGCTTTCTACGGGCCGAAGCTGGACTTTATCTTCCGCGACGCGCTGGATCGGGAGTGGCAGTTGGGCACGGTGCAGGTAGACTACCAAAACCCGCAGCGCTTTGACTTGTACTATGTGGCCGAGGACGGATCCCGGCAGCGGCCGGTAATGATCCACCGCGCTCCCTTTGGTTCGCTGGAGCGGCTCATCGGCATCCTCATCGAGGAATACGCGGGGGATTTTCCCTTCTGGCTGGCGCCGGAACAGGTGCGCATCTTGCCCGTTTCCGACCAATACCTGGGCTATGCCACCCAGGTGCGGGATCAGTTGCGAGAACAGGGGATCCGCGTCCACATCGATGCCGACAGCGACCGCCTGCCCAAAAAGATCCGCAACGCCGAGAAGGCCAAGGTTCCCTTCATGCTGATTGTGGGGGAAAAAGAGCAGGCAACTGGCACAGTGAGCGTGCGGCAGCGCCACGGAAAAGACCTGGGATCCCTGACGGTGGCAGACTTCCTGGATCAGGTGCAGGCGCTCAACTAGCCGGTTGCGGCAATGGAGGGCAGTGGAGTTTTCAGAACTTGAGGATCCCAGATGCCGGGGAGCTCAAGAAAGGGCCTGAATGTCCCTTTCTAAAGAAAAGCCAGCCGACGGCCGTGTTGACGGCCCGCCGCTATTCTG
Organism: Synechococcus sp. 'PEA 65AY6A-5F PE A'; assembly: GCF_047462575.1. NCBI lineage: Bacteria > Bacillati > Cyanobacteriota > Cyanophyceae > Synechococcales > Synechococcaceae > Synechococcus > Synechococcus sp. 'PEA 65AY6A-5F PE A'. Next base: position 72,331 of record NZ_JAOALE010000009.1, on the reverse strand, counting down.
GCGGCAATGCCCAGAAGATCGTTGTGGGGCGGGAGCTTTCCTGTGGATCCAAGGTGCTGGTGGCTGCCCAACCGACGCGGGGGGTGGATGTGGGGGCCATCGAGGCCATTCATCCTAAGCTCCTCATCTCCCGCTCTGCGATTGTAGATAACAGCACTATGAATTGTAGCTCTTACTACAGTATTAGCTTCTCTATTGGAGATAGGCTTTTGTGCATTCAAAGTCTGACCGCAGAGTGATGACTCAAGGATAGGATCCCATGCCCAAAACGCTGTTTAAAGTTGACCTGACTAAGCCAATGGATCAACAGGATCTACCGGGTCACAACCGCTGGCATCCTGATATTCCCGCTGTGGTTTCTGTAAACCCTGGCGAGGTATTCCGAATTGAGTGTAAAGACTGGACGGATGGGCAAATCAAAAACAACGATGATCCTTCCGACATTGAGCAGGTTGACCTAAGCGTTGTCCATGTTTTGAGTGGGCCTATTTGGGTTAACGGCGCCCAGCCTGGAGATATCCTGGTTGTCGATCTGTTAGACATTGGGCCACTGCCGGGAGACGAGTGGGGGTTTACAGGTATTTTTGCCAAAGAAAATGGAGGGGGATTCCTCACCGATCATTTTCCCAACGCGGCCAAAGCCATCTGGGATTTTCAAGGCATTTACACCACTTCCAGACACATTCCCCATGTGCGCTTTGCCGGCATCATTCACCCCGGCCTCATTGGCTGTGCCCCATCTCACGAGTTGCTGGCGGCTTGGAATAAGCGGGAAGCTGAGCTGGTCGCTTCGGCTCCCGATTTGCGCACTTACGGCGCGGGGCTATCCGGCAATCAGCCTGTGCTGGCCGCCTTGCCCAATCCCAAGAACGCAATTTTGGGAACTTTGCCCAAGTCAGAGTATGAGCGGGTTGCTGCTGAAGCGGCTCGGACGGTGCCCCCGCGAGAGCACGGTGGTAATTGCGATATTAAAAACCTGTCTAAAGGAACACGGATCTACTTCCCGGTTTACGTGGAGGGTGCCAAGCTGTCGATGGGAGATATTCACTTCTCGCAAGGGGATGGGGAGATCTCTTTTTGTGGCGCTATTGAGATGTCGGGCTACATCGATCTCCACGTCGATCTAATCAAGGGTGGTGTTGAGAAGTACGGATTGGTTAACCCCATTTTTAAGCCCGGCCCTGTTGAGCCACGTTACTCGGAATACCTTGTGTTTGAGGGCATTTCTGTGGACGAGCTTACAGGTAAGCAGTATTATATGGATGTTCACATTGCCTATCGACGCGCCTGCTTAAATGCCATCGAATATCTGAAAAAATTCGGCTTTACGGGAGAACAAGCTTATCTGCTGCTCAGTGCTGCACCGGTGGAGGGCAGAGTGAGTGGGATCGTCGATATTCCCAATGCTTGCTGTACGGTGGCTATTCCTACGCAAATCTTCGACATAGATATTCTCCCTAGGTGAATGTTATCCGATGCCTCGTTCAAGGGGGTGGAATAGGAAGATGCCGCTGTATGAGTTTAAGTGTCAAACCTGTGGGGAGTTTGAGGTATGGCGGCCCTTATCTCAATATCGAGATCCGGCCTATTGTCCTTCTTGCAATCAGGAAGGGAAACGTCTCATTTCAGTTCCCATGGTTCAGCTTTCCAGCTCTTTGCCTATTTCAAAGGGGGGAAGAGAACCCAAACTGATCAAGCGTGAACAGCACTCAAATTCTGATCCAAACTCGCCAAAATATCGCTCCCAATCCTGTGGGCGACCTTGGATGTTGCACCATTAGTTATTAGACATAGTTGTTTCAGGCTAGGGTAAGACGCCTGGGCTATTGAAAAAAGCCTTCTGGCCCCGTGCATTATTGCTCCGCAGCGCTATTGCTATGCCTACGGCACCCTGACGGGAACCGCAACGCTGACGCGACGATGCGACGACGTAACGACGTGACCAACGTTTTAGGTGTGGGTGCAGTGTCCCAGTTTGAATCGAAATGACCATAGTGCTTAGAAAAAGAGAGACTCTCACAATACCCCCAGAAATGCTTTCCTCTGGCATGGCAGTTCACAACCTATGCTGGAAGAGGCGTTCAAGAAGCACCTCATGAGTGGGCCTGATCCTTCCTTGGCAGAGGGATCCCATCGCAGCGATATTGCCCTTCGCTTGCAGGGGATCACCAAGCGTTATCCTCTGGTGCTGGCCAACGACCACATCGATCTGGAGGTGCGTTGGGGAGAGATTCTGGCGCTGATGGGGGAGAACGGGGCGGGCAAGTCTACCCTGATGAAGATTGTCTATGGGTTGGTCAGCCCGGACGAGGGATCCATTCAAGTGGATGGGCAACCGGCCAAAATTCACAGTCCCGCCGATGCCATTCGGTTGGGAATTGGGATGGTGCATCAACACTTTATGTTGGTGGATCCCTTGACGGTTACGGAAAACGTGGTTCTTGGGGCCGAACCCGGCCATCTTTTTCAGGTCGATTTCCGTCGGGCCAGGGCTGAGGTGGCTCAGTTGATTGCCGAGATGGGCTTCCATCTGGATCCCGACGCCAGAGTGGAGGATCTGCCGGTAGGCCTACAGCAGCGGGTGGAGATCTTGAAAATGCTCTACCGCAAGGCCCGCATCTTGATTTTGGATGAGCCGACGGCAGTGTTGACTCCGCAGGAGGCAGGCGAGCTGTTTGCGTTTTTGCGCCGCTTTGCCCGGCGGGGGGGAGCTGTCATTTTCATCAGCCACAAGCTGAAGGAGGTAATGCAACTGGCCGACCGCGTCACCGTCATTCGGGATGGCAAGGTGGTGGCGACGTTGCCCACTGCCCAAACCGATGCCCAGGAACTGGCGCGGCTGATGGTGGGGCGGGAAGTCAGTCTGACCGTTGAAAAAAAGGCCGCTACCCCTGGGGAGGTGTTGCTGGATGTGCGAGATCTGTGGGTGGATATACCGGGGCGGAAGCCGGCGGTGGCGGGGGCGAGCTTCCAGGTACGTGCCGGCGAGATTGTGGGCCTTGCCGGTGTGGAGGGAAACGGCCAAACGGAATTGGTGGAGGCGATCACCGGCTTGAGAAGCTACCGCGGCCAAATTCGCTATGGAGCCGGATCCCTGTCTGCTTCGGCCCGACAGGTGCGTTGCTGGGGTCTGAGTCATATCCCCGAAGATCGCAATGTGAGAGGTTTGGTGCTGGATTTCCCCACCCGCGACAACCTGATCCTGGGGGATCACCATCAAAAGCCGTATACCGGCTGGTTGGGATTTTTTCAGGAAGAGGCCATTGACCAACATGCCCGCCAGGTGGTGGAGAGCTTCGACGTTCGCCCCCGCAGCATTTCCCTGACGGCCCGCCGCTATTCTGGCGGCAATGCCCAGAAGATCGTTGTGGGGCGGGAGCTTTCCTGTGGATCCAAGGTGCTGGTGGCTGCCCAACCGACGCGGGGGGTGGATGTGGGGGCCATCGAGGCCATTCATCGGCGCATCCTGCAGGCGCGGGATCAGGGCATGGGGGTGCTGCTGGTGTCGGCGGATTTGAATGAGGTGATCAGCTTGTCGGATCGCATTTTGGTGATCCATGAGGGCCACCTGGTGGGAGAACTCACGCCTGAAGAGGCCACCGAAGAGCAGCTAGGGCTGCTGATGGGCGGGATCCAGCATTAGACGAGGCCGGGGGCAGCTTGAGAAGATCCTGCCGCTCGTTCTTGGGCCAGGGCTGCCCGCCGTTGCTCCAACTCTTGCGGAGAGATGCGCCCGTAGGTGACGCTCAGCTCCGCCAGCCGCTGGGCCAGCTCCGGCCGCAGCATCTCCTCGCGGTAGCGCCAGGCCCAGTTGTTCTCGGCCCTGCCGGGGAAGTTCATGCGCGCCTCTGCCCCCAGGCCCATCACATCTTGCAGGGGAATGATGGCCAGGTCGGCCACGGAAGCCAGGGCCAGGCGAATCAGATCCCAGTGGATGCCGTCGGATCCCTGGCAGCCCAGGTAGCGCAACAGGTTTTGCTTTTCCCACTCCGGGCGTTCTGGGTCATGAAACCAGCCCACCACGGTGTTGTTGTCGTGGGTGCCGGTGTAGACGACGAAGTTGCGCTCGTAGCTGTGAGGCAGATAGGGGTTATCGGGCCCCGAGCCAAAGGCAAAGAGCAGCACCTTCATGCCGGGCAGGCCAAATTGATCCCGCAGTTGCAACACCTCCGGCGTAATGTCTCCCAGATCTTCGGCGATCACCGGGATTTTCCCCAGCTTGTCGGCCAGCGCCTGAAAGAAGTCGGCCCCCGGCCCTTTTTGCCACTCGCCTTCTACCGCTGTTTCCGCAGCGCCGGGGATGGCCCAGTAGCTCTCGAAGCCGCGGAAGTGGTCGATGCGGACGCAATCCACCTGCTTGAGAATGGCCTGGATGCGCCGGATCCACCAGTTGTAGCCGCGGGCCTTGAGCACCTCCCAGTTGTAGAGGGGGTTGCCCCAGCGCTGCCCGGTGGGGCTGAAATAGTCGGGGGGCACGCCGGCTACCTGCAAGGGCCGTCCTTGTTCATCCAGGTGAAACAGCTCCCGGTTGGCCCACACATCGGCGCTGTTGGGGGCGACATAGATGGGTATGTCCCCGATGAGCTGCACTTGATGCCGGTGGGCGTACTCTCTTAGGGATCCCCACTGTTGGGCAAATAGATACTGCCAAAACATCTGCCGGGTGATGGCATCGGCATGGCGGTCACGGGCCTCTTGCAAAGCCAGGGGATCCCGTTGTGCCAAGGCTGGATCCCATTGGGTCCATTCCTGGTCGCCATACACCTCTTTGAGGGCCATGAACAGGGCGTAGTCCGGCAGCCAATCGGCCTCGGCAGCACAGTAGGCTTGAAAGGCTTCCCAGTCGGCGGCGGTGGCCTTGTCTTTGAAGGTGGCCCAGGCGCGGCGCAACAAGCCCAGCTTGAAGGGGATCACGGTTTCGTAGTCCACCCGCTCAGCATTCCCCGCCTGGATGGCTGGCCATTGGGGCAGATCCTGCCAGCCGTTGGGTTCCAGCCAGCCGGCTTTCACCAGCAGCTCCGGGCTAATCAGCAGTGGGTTGCCGGCAATGGCAGAAAAGCTCATGTAGGGGGAGTTGCCCCAGCCGGTGGGGCCAAGGGGCAGCACCTGCCAGAGGCGCTGGCCGCTTTCCACCAGAAAATCCACAAACCGGTAGGCAGCCGGCCCCAGATCGCCGATGCCAAATGGCCCCGGTAGCGAGGTGGGGTGCAAGAGGATGCCACTGAGTCTGCCCATGCGCATGGCTAAACCCTTTTCGCCCTATTTCACCGCCTATCCTGTCACTTCTACAGCCCAATGACAGCTACCAATCGACAAAACCAAGACCAAAGGTCAAAAGCGCCAACGGCCTTTTTGGCTTGGCCAGCTCTTGCAGCGGAGGAGAGATGGGGAGCCTCTCAAGAGCAGGCTTGGGAACCCCCCTCACCTCCCAAAACCGGCCAGCCCACCAAGCCCTGGCGGAGACTCTGATGGCAGGCACGCACCTCTTCAAGGGTAAACAGGCGGCGAAAGGGGATCCCCATTTCGCGGTAACGGGCCTCTGCCCCTTCCAGTCGATCCACCAAAGCCAGGATCCCTTCTGCCCGATAGCCCGCTGCCCGCACCCGCTCGACAGCCTTGAGAGCCGAGCCGCCGGTGGTCACCACATCCTCCAAGATCCAAACCCGGCTGCCCGCCGGCAACTCCGGCCCCTCGATCCAGGCCTGGGTGCCATGTCCCTTAGGCTCTTTGCGGACAATCAGGGCCGCCAGGTTGGCCGGCTCAGCCTGCAGAGAGGCCAAACTCACCGCTGTGACCAAGGGATCCGCCCCCAAGGTCATGCCGGCAACTGCCTCGGTCTCAGGGGGCAGTAGCCGATGCAGCAGGGATCCCACCAGGTAGGCTCCCTGGGGGTGGAGGGTAACCGGCTTGCAGTTGATGTAGTAAGTGCTTTGCTGCCCAGACGTGAGGGTAAAGGATCCCTCGCGGTAGGCCAGTTGGGCCAGCAAATACAGCAATTTCTCCCGCGCCTCAGCCGAGGAAAGACTTAAGGGAGAACAGTCTAGGAGCAACACAGCAGGGATCCCCATCAGCTCAACCGTCAACCCATAGATGCGGCAATAACTAACCTGGAGGAACTTCAGTCCGAAGTAAGCAGAACTTTGAGGTTATGCCTCAAAGGACTGTCTAGGGGCGTCTTGACAGCGCCTTTACGAGTCCATTTTGGGCTGCGTAAGAATCCCCTGGGTGGGAGTGTCAATAGGACAAGCGATGGTGCGGCTCTGCCACCACCGCGGCCTCCGACTCCTCCGACAAGTGGGCAATCAGCCGATCCACCAGCCGCGACAGGGTTGCCCGTTCTTCTAAGCTGAGACAGCCGTAGGTCTGCTCCCGCAACTCCCAAATGAGAGGGGGCAAAATTTCTTTCAACTTCTCTCCGGCAGGGGTGAGGTAAACCCGCCAGATCCGCCGATCCTTGGGATCCCGCTGCCGCCGGATCAGCTCCCGTTTCTCCATGCCGTCCAAGACACCGGTCATGGTACCCCCCAACTGCTGCAGGCGCTCGCAGATAGTGGAGGTGGGGATCCCGTCTTCTTCCCAGAGGCAGCAAAGCACCACCCAGTGGGAAGCGGTCAGGCCGAAGGGCTCCAGGTAGGCCTGAAATTTCCGCCGCACCAATTGCGACAACAGCCGAAGGCGATAGCCCAGGGAATAAGGGGCCAGAATCTCGCGCCATCGCTCCAGGAAGGCTTGTTTCTCCAACTGAGCCATCGCTGAGGGTTCCCCATGGGTGGCTGAGAATGCTTAGAGCTTAAATTCTTCCATTCTAACCTTCTATAAAGAGCGGCCAAAAGCAGCTCATCATCCGTTACAAAAGCGTTACAGGCTTTACAACAAAAGTTACAGTGGAGGGTTGGGCGAGGGGCGAATCTCCCGCCAATTAGCATCAGCTAGGAACCAAATTAAGCTTGGCGTGACAGGGATCCCGCTCTTCTGTGTGAAGGAAGAAAATGCCGATTTGCCCATCTGGGGTCGCCTCGGCAAAAGAGGGGCAGTGGGCAAGGGGAAAATTTGCCAGAGCCATTGAGATGGCACTAGAGTAGCTTCAAGTTTTGCCAGCTCGTTCTCTTTGCCAATGTCTTTTGGGAGGTCAGCATGTTGTCTATCCTACAGGGGTTGAGCTCCCAGCGCCGTTTCCTCTGGGCAGGGATCCCGTTGGTTTGTTCTCTGGCCCTGGGGGCCTGCTGGAACAACCGCAGCAGTGCCGAAACCCCCTCTCAGGGTGTCCAGGCTGAGGTTACAGCAGCGGCGCAAAACCCCTTCCCCCCCATCCCCACCCCGCCGCCGCCGCTGCCTTCCCCCAGTGGCACGCCCGGCCTTCCCCCCTGGTGGCCCCGTGGGCAATCGTCGCAGTGGCAGGATTCCCCCTACGCCGTGGCCTTGTCCGGTTTTTTGCAGGGATTGGCGGCCCAAGGGGGAGCGCTCTCTCAACAGGGGATCCTGCTTTGGACAGCCGAAGGCGAGCTCTTGGCGGAGCACCTGCTGGATCGGCCTTTGCCGGTGGGGGCTTTGGATCAATTGGCCCTCAGCCTGATGGCGCTGGAAAAGTGGGGCTATGAGTATCGCTTCCAAACTCGCTTCTACACCACCAGCCACCGCTCCGGCCAGCGCTTGACGGGAGACTTGGTCGTGGTGGGCGGCGGGGATCCCTATTTCCGGGAGGCCAATGTGGCCGAGCTGGCCCGCCACCTGCACAACCTCGGCATTCGCCAGATCGACGGCGAGGTGAAGGTGGTGCCCCCCTTCCGCTTGCTGGGTCAGCCTGACTCTCTGGCCAGCGCCCGCCGGCTTGCCGAGCTCCTCCGAGATCCCCAGGGGCCCTATCCTGTGACCCTCGGCGGCTCCGGGTCAACGTTAAGGGAGCTGCCGGAGGAGATCCATTGCCTGGCCGGCTACACCTCGCTGCGCCTGGGATCCCTGCTACAAATCCTCAACGGCGGCAACGATCGGGCCATGGCAGAAGCCCTGTTGGCGGAGCTGGCAGGCAGAACAGCCCTGCTGGAGTACCTGCAGCAGCGGTTGGTAGCTCAGCCGGTTGCCCATCTGGATCCCAAACTGGCCCCTGCCCAGTTGGAAATTCGCCTTGGCCCAGGCGGGCAAGAGCTGTACCTCTCCCCCCGCGCCCTGGCCCATCTGTGGGAACATCTGCTTGAGGCCACAGACGGGGATCCCAGGCGTGTCCTGCCAGTGGCCGGGGTCGGCCACAGCCCTTTGCAGCTCCGCGCTCTGCCCCCGGGCACGATCGCCCAGGTGGGCTCTGCCGCCAACCGACTGATGATGGTGGGGCAGCTTCCGGATGGCACCCGTTTCGTCTTACTCAACCACGGCCCGGATCTGGGCGTCTTGCGCCAGCACCAGGATCAGTTCCTGCAGCAGGTGCTGGCCGTTGGGGAGCCTCTCCGCCGCTGAAGAATAGAGCCCTCTCCCTTCTCTTTTCTTCGAGGCCCTCTTGGTCGGGGAGCCACGGTGCAAACGGCTCCCCAACATCTAGTTGGCCGATCCCTGACTTTCCCCTCTCCCTTGTGGGAGAGGGGCTGGGGGTGAGGGCAGCTTTTACGATTGGAAGAAGGCGGGAATTAAAGAGGAGGGCAAAGCTGCCTAGGGCTGGCCAAGCCAAGGATCGGTCTCGCCTCGCAACTGGCAGGATCTCCTGCTGCATCACCATCTCAAGCAGCTCATCCACCTGATCCAGCAGGCGCTGCCCCTGAGACCTAAGGCAAACAAGAAAGCCCGCAGGGTCTCCTCTAGGGATGGGGGCGGATCAGCCCGTAGCCGCCGTGCTTGCGGACATAGATGACGTTGATCTCGCCGTTTTCGATGTTGCGGAACACGTAAAAATCATGATCCACCAGCTCCAACTGGTGCAGCGCCTCCTGAACTGTCATGGGAGGCATGGCGAAATACTTGGTGCGCACCACCTCAGGGGGCAGCTCTGCTTGCCGTTCTGTATTCAGAGGATCGGTGAGGGGCTGCTGGGCCACTGCCACCGAGGTTTTGGGAGAATGGCGGATGCGGTGAACGCCGTTGCGTTCTTTATATTTGCGCAGCTTGCGGGCCAGCTTGTCGGCAACGCGGTCAATGCTGGCGTAGAGGTTCTCGCTGCTTTCCTCCGCCCGGATGACGGTGCCGTTGGCGTAGACGGTAACTTCGGCAGATTGGTTGGCACTGATGCGGGGGTTACGGGCTACCGATAGATTGACATCCACTTCACTGGTGATCTGGGCAAAATGTTTGACAGCCCGCTCGATTTTTTCTTGAACGTAGCTGCGGATGGCGTCGGTAATCTCGACGTTTTTCCCTTGGATCACAAGCTTAGTCATGGGTACTCTCCCGGTTGTGTCAGTTTACACCTAAAGTTAGCGCCTCACCCTCGCAAAGGATCCCTAGGAAACAGCCCCCACCTCAGGCATGATCGCGGCCCGGCAACTTGCAGAAAGGGCTACGCCAGAAGATGAAGATCGGCTTTGGCATCGGCACTAACCTCTTGGGTTAAGTCTAAGTTAACATCTCCCCCAGGGATCTGGTTCAGGGGTTAAGAATAAATTTAGGCCGTCTTCATTTTTAAGGGATTGGGAGCCAGCACCACTTCTCAGGCAAGGAGAGGTTCCCTGAATTCGGAACTCCAAATTCAAGTGGAGAAGGTCTCCAGACTGCTCGAAAAGGGCAAACTTAGTGGCAGAACTTACACAGATAGGTTCTGCCGAAAATGCTTTTACTAAACTTAAATTCAACAGAGAGAATCAGCACTTGCTGAATCGACCTCTGCTCTCAGGGCGAGCATCTCCTTATTGTTTATTGCTATCTTTTCTCTTTTCTCCTTACAGAACTTGTGGCCATTATACAACCTGGTGAGCCAGGGTGCTTTTTCCAGCTCAGACAGAGACTGAAAGGGAGAATGAAGAGATGTTGACTGAAGTTAAGCTTTTTATAAGATAGGGATCCCGTAGAAATATCGTTACCAAGAGCAGGTCTGAAAAGCCGTTTTTGGCCTCTGTGGCCGACCTGCTAGCCGGAAGGCCGGTTTGCTTAGAAGAAGTGGGGTGGACCCGGTGGTCAGAGAGATCTCTTGGAAAGCGAAGGAGCTTTTGGACAAAGCAGAAGCAGCTTTGCAGGATCAGTTTCAGGCGATAGATAGGGTCCTTAGGGAGAACCTGGCGCGGGTGCTGCAGGCCTTCCGCGACCAGCAGGTGGGATCCCATCACTTTGCCGGCGTATCGGGCTATGGTCACGACGACCGGGGACGAGAGGTTTTGGATCGGGTGTTTGCCCAGATCATGGGCTGTGAGGCGGCGCTGGTGCGGCTGCAAATGGTGTCTGGCACCCATGCCATTGCCTGTGCCCTGTTTGGCGTGCTGCGGCCGGGGGATGAGCTGTTGGCCATCACCGGCCCCCCCTACGACACTCTGGAGGAGGTGATCGGCCTGCGGGGATCGGGGCGGGGATCCCTGCGGGAGTTCGGCGTTACCTATCGTCAGTTGGATCTGCGGGAAGGAGATGTCGATTGGCAGGCCCTGAAAACGGCCCTCAAACCGCAAACCCGCCTGGTTCACATCCAGCGCTCCTGTGGCTATGACTGGCGTCCCAGCTTTTCCATCGCCCAGATTGCCGAGATGATCCAGATCGTCAAGGCACAAAACCCGGAGGTGGTGGTCTTGGTCGATAACTGCTATGGCGAGTTTGTGGAAACCCAAGAGCCCACCCACGTGGGCGCAGATTTGATTGCTGGATCCCTAATCAAAAATCCAGGCGGCACCCTGGCCCCGGCGGGGGGCTATGTGGCGGGGCGGGCCGAGCTGGTGGAGCAGGCTGCCTGCCGGCTGACAGCGCCAGGGATCGGCTCGGAAGGGGGAGCAACTTTCGATCTCAATCGCCTGCTGTTCCAGGGGCTGTTTTTGGCTCCACAGATGGTGGCCGAAGCGGTCAAGATCGCCCATCTGGCCGCCCAGGTGTTCCACGATCTGGGCTATCCTGTTTCCCCGTCACCCCAGGTGTCCCGCACCGACATCATCCAGGCCATTCAACTGGGATCCCCGCAGAAGTTGCAGGCCTTTTGCCGCGCTATCCAAAGCAGCTCGCCAGTGGATTCCTACCTCACCCCGATCCCAGAAGTGATGCCCGGCTATGCCGACCCGGTGGTGATGGCGGCGGGCACTTTTGTTGCCGGCAGCAGCGCCGAGCTCTCCGCCGATGGGCCAATGCGCGAGCCCTACATCGTCTACTTACAGGGGGGGACCCATCTCAGCCACGGGCGGTTGGCCCTAGAGGCCGTCTTGCAAGCTTGGGATGCTCTGTAAATTGCCGTCCCTGGCCGGGCTCCGCCCAAGGAGTAGAATTGAGTCTGTGGTCTCCATTCCCTCTAGACGGATCCTCGTCGATTGGATGTCGAGCTTATGTTCTAGTTCTGGGTTTTTCCTCGGTTGGGGATCCCGTTTGGCCCTTGCTTGGGTGGCTTTGGGGTTGGCCAGCGGCTGTCGGCTGTTGAACCCCGTGGGAGAGGGGAGCACACAAGTGGGAGCCGCCTTGACTCCCTCTCCCCTGTGGAGAGGCAGCCAAACCCTGACAGGAACTCTTGAAGGGGGGGACGAGGTCAGCCCCCAGTACGGCAGCTACTGGGATGGGATCCCTGTGGCCGCCGAGGCGGGCCAGATCCTGATCGCCGCCCTGGAGAGCGAAGACTTTGACCCTTACCTGGAGCTGGTGGACGGCCAAGGGCGGGTAATCGGCTTTGACGACGACTCCGGCCCAGATGTTAATGCCCTCTTGGCGGTGCGGCTGCTGCAGGAAGGCACCTACACCTTGCGGGCCACAAGCTTCAAGCCGGCATCCACTGGCACCTACCGGCTGACCTACCGGCTGGCCCAGGTCGATTGGCAGCAAACGGTGTCGGGCCGTCTGCAGAAGGGATCCGCCCAACACCCTGAAGACGGCAGTTGGATGGAAGAACACCCCATCGCTGCCCGGGCCGGCCAGATCCTACTCGCTTCGATGGCCAGCTCTGATTTCGATGCCTTTTTGCAACTGTTGGACCCGGAGGGAGAGGTGATGGCTTGGGATGACGACCAAGGCGGCGGCAGCGATGCCCTGATAATTGCCTTTTTGCCTCGCAGCGGCACCTACACCCTCCGGGCCAACACCCACAAACCAGGAGAAGAAGGAGCCTATGGGTTGCAGTACGCCCTGCACTAGCGTCCAGGCCTGCCAAGCTTCTGCGCCTTCCCTGAGAAGTTTTGGCCGGTCTGCCTGTAAGCCTTTTGATGCCGATGTCGAGATTGGGCAAGAGTCATTATTGCTTTATTTTATTAGCGCTGGAAGCTTCTGGTTCAGAGCCTTCTGAAGCAGGGTTGGTTGGGGTTTGCTGAGGTTTATGGGAAAGCATGACATCTTATCCTAAGTTGTGACGGAGCTGAAATGTTGCCTTCATGGACAGGGCGTTTTCCCTAGAATGGGATCGATGGCCTAGACCCCTCTTTCTCTTGCACTTTCGCAGTTCAGCCCTTACCCTACACAATGGATGCCATGACCCCTGAAATGGTACGCCAGTTCTGGTCTTTGGTCAGCGAGATCGGCAGGCCAGATTGGCTCAATCAGCGCGACGATGACTTGGTGAATCTGCTTCTGAGTGCTTGCCAAAAAAAACATGCCCTCAGCAACGTCGATGCCTCAATTCTCAACCGCTACATCAGCATCCGCCTGCCCTTGATTCGTGAAATTGTTGTCGACTAAACCGAGCTAGGGGGGTTTTTCCCAGCCATGATGGCCGCACAGATGACTTTGCTCGTCTATGGAGCGCTGCTTTTGCTAGGCGGGGTCGTCGGCTATGTGAAAGGCAGAAGCTCCAAGTCGTTAATTAGCGGCCTGGTGGGGGCCGCCCTCAGCGGCGTCAGCTACGGGCTACTGGGAACAGATCCCCGCTGGGGGCTGGGTCTGGGCTTGGGGACGGCGGTGCTGGGATCCCTTCTCTTTGCCCTGCGCTACCGCAAAACCGGCCAATTTCTGCCTGCTGGTCTAATGCTGGTGGTGAGCTTGGCGGCTGTTCTTCTCCTAGGCCTCAGCTTCGGCTCGGTCTAGGCCGGCAGCGGCAAGACAAGCCTGCTTGGCTGTCGGTTCCAGACTCTGGGATTAGGGCGGGTCTGGGATCTCCATTGCCGGGGTCACCACGGTGCAACCCGATAGAAGCGAGTGGTGGTCACCCACTCGGTGGCAGGGATCTCCTCGACGACGATGGCGCGGGCGATGGCATCGCCCAGTTGGGATCCCCGTACCCGTACATTGGCAAAGGAGCCACCCTGCTCAAAAGAGGCAATCTCCTGGAAGTTGAGGGGACGGAGGGAGGCCACCGCCAATACTTGGGCTTGGCCAAAGGGCGGGGCGATGGTCAGGCGGTAGCGGGCGCCAGGGGGCGGGAAGGTGCGCGCTTCGCCGGCCCGCAAAAACTCGTTTCCACCCGAGAAGCGGTTGGGCAAAATCAAATGGGTGCGGCCATCGGCTTGGATGCTGAAGAGGTAGACGTAAGCGTCGCGATTGGTGCTCACGGTAATGGCAATCGGCTCGCCGGGCCGGTAGATGGGGTTAGAGCCGCGCCGATCCAGCTCCAGGTTGACCTGCAAGTTGGAAGGCACTGGGTTGACGATGATGGAGCGGGTGCCGGTTTCCAGCCGATTGTCGGCCAGTTGTAGCCTTTGCAGCGGGGGGTAGAGGCCCAGGGTCTGCGGGAAAACGGCGGTGGCCGGAGCCATCGACAGCCCCAAAGCCAGCGGCAGGAAGACCAGTTTGGCGTTCATAGTTCACACCTGACAATCAGTGGCTATGTTCATCCTAGGAAGGGGCAGAGTTCGACCGGAGCAGGCTTCGCGCAGTCTCAGATCTCCTGCTGATGCAGTTTCCCCTGCCGCAGATGGCAGGCCCAGGGGGGAAAAGGCGCTGAGAAAACTGGGAGATCCTGTCTGGAAAGGGCTAAGCTGCAGATTGGGGATCCCTCGACTCGAGCCCAACCTTGCCTATGGCCGGCGACAGTTACCAAGAAGGCATTGCGGCGGTTCAGGCAGGCGATTTTCCGGCTGCCATCCAGGCCTTTCGCCGGGCAGTTGCCGAGGATCCCGCGCACACCGAAGCTCGCTACAAGCTGGCCTGGGTGCTGGGCATGAGTGGCTATCTGGATCCGGCACTGGCCGAGCTGGAGGCCGTGTTGGCGGCAGATCCCACCCATGTTGCAGCCCACTACAACCGGGGAGCCTTGCTGTTGCAAAAGGCTCAACTGGAAGCAGAGGTGGATGGACAACTCGATCTCGAGGTCCTGCGGCAGGCCGAAGCGGCTTTTCAAACCGTGATGCGCTTGGATCCCAACGATCAACGGGCCTATGCCTTTCTCACTTTGGTCAGGCGAGCCATCCGCAACTATCAGTCGCCCGCGCAGCCTTCTAGCCGCAGTGACGAGTAAACCCCTGCACCAGGACTTCCAGGGGGGGAACGCCGGGATCCCCCAGCTCGGCTGCCACTTCTTGAGAAACCTGTCTCACCACTTCCGCAGGCAGTTGCAGCTTGTCCACCAACTGCCAAAAGTCCTCTAGCTCTTCCCAATTCAGCCAAGGCTCCTCTACGGGCGCTGGCGGCAATTACCAGGTAGCCCACCTGAGAAGGAGACGCCTCTCGGCTTCGTCGCCAACTTGAGCCAGCACCCCATTTATCCAGGGGTACTACCAGGTGGCACAACCACGACCAGCGGCGCTAAAAGCCCATCAGGCGGGCTACAGCAGCCAAATCGGGGGCTACTCCTGTGTGGATGGCGGCGGATCCCTGTTGGGCGGCCGTGTCGGGATCCTTAAGGCCGTTGCCGGTGAGCACGCACACCACCTGGGCGCCGGCAGGCACCTGATCCCGCCATTTCAGCAATCCAGCCACTGCAGCGGCACTGGCCGGCTCGCAGAAGATCCCTTCCTCCGCCGCCAGCAGACGATAGGCGGCCAGGATCTCCTCGTCGGTTACACTATCCACCCGGCCACCGCTGGCCTGGACTGCCGCCTTGGCCTTCACCCAACTGGCAGGGTTGCCGATGCGGATGGCCGTAGCCACCGTTTCTGGGTGCTCCACGACACGGTTGAGGACGATGGGGGCGGCGCCAGCGGCCTCAAAGCCGTAGAGCCGTGGGCGACGGCTGGCCTTGCCTCGCTGGTAGTAGTGGCAAAAGCCCATCCAGTAGGCGGTGATGTTGCCGGCATTGCCCACGGGGATACAGAGCCAGTCGGGGGCATCCCCCAAGGCATCCACCACCTCGAAGGCGGCGGTCTTCTGCCCCTCCAGCCGAAAGCGGTTGACAGAATTGACCAGGGCCACTGGGTAAGCTTCCGCCAGTTGCCGCACCATAGCCAGCGCCTGGTCGAAGTTGCCCTGGATGGCGATGATCTCGGCCCCGTACATCAGGGTCTGGGCCAGCTTGCCCTTGGCCACGTAGCCATCTGGGATCAGCACGTAGGCCCGCAGGCCCCCTTTGGCCGCATAGGCAGCGGCTGCTGCCGACGTGTTGCCGGTGCTGGCGCAGATGACCGCTTCCGCCCCCGCCTCTTTGGCTTTGGACACTGCCATGGTCATGCCCCGATCCTTGAAGCTGCCGGTGGGGTTGAGGCCCTCCAGCTTCAGGTAAACCTGGCAGTCTCGCCCCAGCCGTTGGCTCAGCGCGGGAGAGGGGATCAAAGGAGTATTGCCCTCATGCAGCGTCACTACGGGGGTGCTGGAGCTGACGGGGAGCCAGTCCCGGTAGTGCTGGATCAGGCCGGGCCAGAGCCCCACTTGCGCGCGGGATCCGGCCGTACGAGAGGAATGGGTGGGATTCAGGGTCACCATGCTGCCGAGCAGTCGAGGCCAACGGAAGGGCCAGCTTCTTAACTGTAACCGTTTGCGAAGCAGTTGGAGCAGCTCTCTCCCCTGCCGGATCGAGAGGATCTAGTCGGGCAAGGGCTGCAAGGCCAGCGCCTGGGCCAGAGAATGCAACTTGAGGCGGATCTCGGCCAGCTCCTGGGCGGGGTTGGAATCGGCCACGATGCCGGCGCCGGCATACAGGCGGGCCCGCTTCCCCGCGATCAAAGCCGAGCGGATCCCAACCACCAACTCGCCATTGCCCTGCAAGTCCACCCAGCCCAGCGGGGCGGCATAGCTCGAGCGGTCAAAGGGCTCCCACTGCTCCAGCCACTGCAGCGCCGCCTGCTGCGGATAGCCTCCCACCGCTGCGGTGGGGTGGAGCTGGGCCAACAGGTCGAACAGATGCACCTCCGTAGGGAGTTCGGCCTCGATCACCGTTTGCAGATGCTGGATGTTGGCCAAACGGCGCAGCCGTGGCTGAGGGGAGATCCGGGGCTCCATCCCCAGCCGGCCCAGAGCCTCTTGGATCGAGCGCACCACCCACTGGTGTTCGCGGCGGTCTTTGGGGCTGCGGAGCAGTTGCTCGGCCAACATGCGATCCTGGTGGCCGTTGGCGCCGCGGGCGACGGAGCCGGCCAGCGCATCGATCTGCACCCGGCCCTGCCACACCGACAGTAGCCGTTCTGGGCTGGCTCCCAAGAAGATCTGGGGAGGAAAATCCCTCTGGCTTTCCAGGGCAAAGGCGAAGACGCTGCAATCGGGGTGATGGGCCTCCAGATAGGCCAGCAGCGAAGGGATCGGGGGAGGGGAGGGCAACGCCAGATCCACAGCCTCTGCCAGCACCACTTTTTCCAGGGATCCCGCCTGAATCGCTTGCAGGGCTTTTTGAATGCGAGCCAAGAGAGGTGTTTCCGCTACCGCTACCGGTAGAGGGGGCTGCAGCTCCCAACCGGGCAAGGGAGCCTGGGAAAGACGCTGCATGCGGGCAAAAAAAGCGGCAATCTGGCCAGCCAAGGCCGCCGGGTCGCTTTCGGGGCCGACTTCTAGGTTAAGCCGCGCCACCGTCAGCTCCCCCCCCACCTGCAACAGTTG
Source organism: Synechococcus sp. 'PEA 65AY6A-5F PE A' (assembly GCF_047462575.1). Classification (NCBI taxonomy): domain Bacteria; kingdom Bacillati; phylum Cyanobacteriota; class Cyanophyceae; order Synechococcales; family Synechococcaceae; genus Synechococcus; species Synechococcus sp. 'PEA 65AY6A-5F PE A'. The sequence continues at coordinate 55,348 of NZ_JAOALE010000009.1, read as the reverse complement.
CCAGCGCGGCAGGACCAGTGCTGCCCCCCCGCCGCTCCTGGGGGCAAAGCCAAAACGGCAGAAGCACAAAGGGCGCTCCTGACGGCTGCTTGGGGACTCTAGGTTGCCAGGAGCGGTGTGGACATGGGGCTGTAGGGCTTGCACAAAGGCCCGTGCCGCCTGAAATCTCCCCTCTCCTGAAAGGTCGAGCTGCCGCAGGGATCCCCACCCCAGCACCCGCACCCTTTCCCCTTGCGCCTGGTGGGAGAGATAGCAATAGCTAGAGGAGCGGTTGGGGGGGAGCGAGCCCAACTGCCGGGTCAGCACTGCCAGCGGATCTAGCCCTGAGATGGGCTGCGATAGGCTGAGAATCTGGGGGATCCCCCGCGCTCGCGCCATCTCTTGGCAGGTCGCTAGCAGGGGATCCCAGGCGTGTTCCACCTCTGCTGGCCCAGCAGAGGCGTGAATGGGCGGCCAGGCTCTGGGCCATTTCGTGCGTCCGGACCCACCCTTCCAGGGGAAAAGAGAAGAAGTCATGCGCAAGCAAAAGAGAACGATCCTACCTTGGCCGAAAACAGGACAACCGTCATCTCAACCGGCAAGGGAAGCTGCAGAAAGGCGTTTCAGGATATGAGATTAGGGGGGCAGCCGGCAGCTCAGGCTCGCCAGCGCCGGATCCCAGGCGTTTCTTTACGGATTGCAAGGTTTCTTAGCATCCTTGGGGATGGGAACAGAAGCCCCCTAACCTAACAAATACAGAGCAAACACAGAACCCAGAGAGAGCTAGATCCAACATGCTCGCACAGCCGGAACCGTCAAAGAGAACGCGCAGGAGTCCAAAGGCCAGCCCAGTACAGCTTGCGGAAAAGGGCACTTGGGAGGGCCGCTCTCGGCGACAGTTGTGGATGGCCGCCCTTAAGCCCCCCATGTACAGCGTGGCGATCATGCCCATCTGGGTGGGATCCGCCATCGCCTACGCCCAGTCAGGGGCGATGGATGTGGGGGTTTTGGCGGTGTTTCTGGGGGCCGCCATCTGTCTTTTGGCTTGGGTCAACATCAGCAACGACGTGTTTGATGCCCAGACGGGGGTGGACAAAAACAAGCTCCACTCGCTGGTCAGCTTGACGGGCAGGCCGGTTCAGGTGTTTTGGGTGGGCAACGCCTTTTTGGCTTTGGGGCTGGCGGGGATCCTGTGGCTGAGCTGGCGGCAATCGGATCCGACGGTGCTGCTATTGGTGCTGCTGGCCTGCGGGCTGGGCTACGCCTACCAGGGGCCGCCCCTGCGCCTGGGCTACTACGGCCTGGGGGAGCTCCTCTGTTTTTTGAGCTTCGGGCCGCTGGCGGTTTTGGCCGCCCACTACAGCCAAAGCCAAAGCTGGTCGCTGCCAGCCCTGGCGGCCTCACTGGTGGTGGGGATGGTCACCAGCTTAATTTTGTTTTGCTCCCATTTCCATCAGGTGGAGGACGATCTGGCTGCCGGCAAGCGCTCGCCGGTGGCCCGCCTGGGCACTCGGCGCTCCGCCCGTCTCATCCCCTGGATCTGCGGCAGCATTTTTGGCCTGCTGCTGCTGTTTGTCGGGCTGGGGGCTTTTCCGGCTTGGACGTTGCTGGGTTTTGCCGGGATCCCCTTTGCGGTGCGGCTATCCCGCCTGCTGGGGGCCTATCACGACCAGCCGCAGCGGATCAGCCATTCTAAGTTCATCGCCGTCGGCCTCCACTTTTGGCTGGGGCTGTTTCTGGGGCTGGGCTTTATCCTCAGCCGTCTGGGATAAGCCAGAACCCTAGAGGTGATCGGGATCCCGCCGAGGCGGCCCGCAAATTGCGATAAGCTACAGCCTAGTGTGCCGGCTTGGGTGTTGGCCCCGCTGGGGCTCATGGGTTAGGGATCAACGTAAGGCAGCGGCGAGAACAGGATGCGGCGATTTTTCAATTCCAACCTGGGGGTGGCGCTCTTGGGAACCGGCCTCTTGGCTGCTCTGGTTGCCTGGGCCTTGTCCATCGACATCGAAGAGGTAAAGGTGGAGCCCCTTCCCCCGGATCAGCCCCTTTCCGTCAGCCGCAGGGTAGATATCTTGGGTCGTCGAGGGGGCCAGCGGCGTTGGCGTCTCATCGCCGACCAGGTGGAGCTAAGAGCTGGGCAACAGGTGTTTGAGCAGGGGGCGCACGGCTACTTCTACGGAGATGGCGCCGACCGCCAAGAAGAGGTGCCGGATCCCTTTTTTGCCAGCAGCGAGCGGATGATTTGGCAGGCCAAGCGTGCCCGCTACGACGCCACCGCCGACGCGTTGTATCTGGATGAGGGGGTGGAGGTGAGAAGCGAGGATGGCAGCCTGCTTCTGACCCGTGCTCTGCGAATCACCCCCGAAGAGCGCATCGAGGTGCCGGAGGCCTTCACCCTCAAAGGGCAAGAAATGATCCTAGAGGGCCGCTCCGGCTCGTTTAACTTCCAATTTGCCCTCCTCAGCGCCCAGCAGGGCAAGCTAACGGTGTTGCCCTTGGATTCGGAGTCCTCACGCCCAGCAGCCGCGCCCATGAGCGACCCGACCAGCGCTGGGGCGGATCCCACTTCTACCATCATCACCGCTGACCAGCTCACCTACGACCGGGCCAACCAGGTGGCCGAAGGGAAAGGGAACCTGCGCATTCGCGAAGGCGGCCTCGAGATTCGCGCCCCTCAGGGCACCTACCTGCGCCGACAGGCCCAGAGCATTCTCTCCGGCGGCGTGGTGTTGCAGGAGGTGGCCGATGTCGGCAGCCGGGATCCCCTCTTGGCGGATCTGCGCTTGGCCCAGGCTGATCCCCAGGCGACCCCAGCCCAGCAGGATCAGGAGGTCACCATCGTCGCCGACCGCCTCACCTACGACCGCAACACGCAAATTGCTCGCGGGGAAGGCAACCTGGAAATCCGCCAGGGGGAAACCATCATCCAGTCGGCCCAGGGCACCTACCGCCGCCGCGAATCCCAAAGCCTGCTGACGGGGGGGGTTACCCTGCGCGAGCCTGGGCGGGTGCTCACCTCCGCCCGCTTGGAGGGCAACCACCGCGACAAGATCTTCTTTTTTGAAGAAAACGTCCTCTACCGGCAAATGGCCACCTCTACCCCAGCTCCTGGCGGCGGATCCCTGACGGAGGAGCTGCGCCAAGCCGAAACGGAAGTGCGGGCCGCCCGCCTGGTTTACAACTCTCGTACCGGCACCTCGGAGTTTAGCGAGGCCGTCGAGTTCATCCAGCGGGGGCGCAAGGCCAAGGCCAACCAGGCCACCATTACCCCTGAGAAGGTGGAGCTGCGGGGAGAGGTGGTGATCGAGCAGATCGAGGGGGACTGGCTGGCGCGGCGTCTGCAAAACCCCCAGACCCAGGCCGATGTGGACCAGCCGACGGTGATCTACGCCGACCGGGTGGAGATCGATCAGGCCAGCGGCGATGCCCGCTTCTTCGGCAATGTGGTTATCGTGCAGGCCAACCGCGCCATCGAAGGGGATCGCGCCGAGTACTCCGACCAAGGGCAGATTTTCAGGATCACCGCCGACCAGGCTCCCGTCCTCCTCTGCGATCGCGGCGAGCTCAATCCGATTCCCCGCGAGAGCACTGCACCGCTGCCCGGTCGCGATGCTCTGGATCAGATGTGCCGGGGCGCCAACCGCCTCAGCGGCAGGCTGGTCACCCTGAACTTGGAGCGGGATGAGTACACCGTGGAAGGGGACGAGCAGCAGCAGGGGATGTTTCAATTCCGCATCACCGACGCCCTCTGACGGGATCCCAGCGGAGCTGGGGGTCGTCTGGATCTCTAGAGCTGGCTGAGCTTGTGCACCTGAGGTAACAGAGCCACATGACCATCCCACTGGCCAAGGGTCAACGGCGCCGAACTTCTGCCCAGACGGGGAGCTTTTGGGGATCCCTGAAGTTGGGGGGCTTTTTTTTGGAGTTTTATCTCTGCAAAGAGATGATCCGCCCCTTCTTTTTGGGGGTGGCGGGGGGCACGGTGATGATGCTGGGCAACCAGCTTTTTATCTACGCCGATTTGCTGGTGAAAAAAGGCGCCCCTCCCCTGACAATTTTGCACATTCTCCTCCTCAACTTGCCCGCCATTTTGGTGGTCACCTTCCCCATTGCCGGCCTCTTTGCCACCCTACTTACTCTGGGCAGGATGGGAGCTGACAGCGAGATCACCGCCCTGCGGGCCGCCGGGATCCCCTACCGCAAGGTGTTGATTCCGGTGCTCTGCATCGGCCTGCTGGTCAGCGGCCTGGCGCTGTTGACCAACGAGGTGATCGTGCCAGAGACCAACCAAAAGGTGAAAACCCTGAACACCAACCTCATCCTGGCCCAGGATGCCCTTCCGTTTGACTCGGAGGAAATTGTGCGGGTGGACGACGACCTCTGGTTTCATGTGGGATCCATCGACCCGAAGACCGGCTGGATGCACGATCTGCTGATTTTGGATCGCAAGGCCGAGACCGGCCACCTGCGCTACCCACAGGTGATCTCGGCCCAAACGGCGCAGCAGGTGGGCCAAGCCTGGCACCTGCAAGACGTGGTGATCCGTCGCTACGACGAGCGGGGGCGCACCTACTACGAGGGCCAGGTGGCGGAGATGGAGCTGAACATCGTCAACAAGTTGGTGGGCCTGGTGTACGCCGAGAAGGTGCCCCAGGAGCAACGGGCGGCAGAGCTGTGGGAGCAGTGCCAGCGATATCGAGCGGAGCAACGTCCTTCTGCTGATGTGGCCTGCTGCCTGACGGAGTACCACCTCAAGTTCGCCATTCCCTTGGCCAGCTTTTTTGCCATTTTGGTGGCTGCGCCCTTGGGCCTGCAGACGGTGCGCCAGACCGGCCGCTACGGCAGTGTGGCGCTGGCGATTGTCCTGGTGTTTATTTACTATGTACTGATGAGCCTGGGACGCGCCATGGGCCGAGTTGAGCATATCGATCCCTGGCTGGCCGCCTGGTTGCCGAATATGATTTTCGGTGGGGTGGGCTTCTCTCTACTGTGGCGGTTTTTACGGTGAGATCCGGCAACTTCCCGCAGGGCTTCAGCCCTTGGGCAAAATGGTTGGCCCTGTGCTGGGGCAGCTCCTTGTGGTTGGGGATGGGGGAGGCCGTCTTTGCCCAGTTGGATCCCCTGCCCACCAATCTGGAGGGCTATCAGCGCTTTTGGGCGGCCCAGCGGAGCCGCGATCCTGGCTCAGAGCCGGTTGCTCCCACCGGCGCCAGCCTGTTGGGGGATCCCATCACCTTGGCCGAGGCCCAATCCTCCTCGCGCCTGGCAGCAACAGCGGCTCCCTCCGTTCCCCCTCTTCCCGCCTCGGCCCCTGTTGAAGGATCCCCTCCCGAAAAAGCGCTCACACCGGAAGAGCTAAACCGGCAGCGGCTGCAGCCGCTCTTGGCCGAAGGGGCGGCGGCCCATGCACGGCGGCAGGCGCAGCAGGCCCAAGCTCAGGCAACACCGTCCTCCCGGTCTGCTTCATCGACAACGCCCACGGCAGCTGTTCCTACTCTGGACTCCCTTCGCTCCTCCCAGCCTGCAACTTCCCAAGCTGCTGACTTGCAGGTAGAAGAGCAACCTGGGCAGCACCCCAACGAAGCGAGGCGCTTGCCTGTTCCCCCCCCAGGGTCCACCGTCGAGAGCCTGGCCGCTGCTCAAGGGCAAGAGAGGCCTGGTTCGGAAGCGGTGGCGCAGCAAGTCCCGACCTGGATCCCGCAAGCCGGCGGGAACTGGAATTGGGGCGGCGCCCCTTCTTCCACCGGCACTCAGAGGGCAGCTCAAACCGGAACTGAGGCATTCACCCCCACTGCCGGATCCCTCCTTGCTCCTCAGTTGTTGGAGCGGTTCCCCCTGTTGCGAGATCTGGGCGATCCCGCCACCGGCCCAGAAGCCGCTCCGCCTGCCAGCCAGGGATCCCAGATTCGCCAGCAGCTGGCGGCCACCGCCACCGCCCAGATCCCCCTCGACCCGGCTCAGATCAACGTCAGTGGGGATGTGCTCAGCTACCTTGCCGAGCAAGACCTGGGCATTGCCGAGGGGAACGCCCAGATCCAGTTGGCCGACGGCACCCGCATCAGCGGCGAGCGGCTGTTGTTTTACCGACGGGAACGGCGCCTGCGCAGCGACGGCCCCTTCCGGATGGAACAGCCCCCTGGACCCCAGGGGCGCGGCATCCGGCAAATTGAGGGGCGCAACCTGGATCTGGACATCCCCGGTCGCAGCGCTCAATTTGAAAGCTCGCTGGTGATCTTGCCGGGGGAGGAGCCGGGCACCAAGGTCTTTGTGCGCAGCCAAGAGACCACCGCCCTGTTGGGGGATCAGATCTTTTTCGAGAAAGCCACCGTCACCACCTCGCCAGAGCCACCCATCACCCACTACGTGCAAGGGGATCGGGTGGAGGTGTTTCCCGATGACCGGGTGATCGTCTACGACGCCCGCGTGTTTGCCGGCGGCGAACTCACAGAAGCAGGGGATCTGCGGGCGGGCCTTCAGATCGCCTATTTCCCCCTGTTCATCTACAGCCTGCGAGATCACCAATGGGTGCTGCCGGGGCGCAGCGAGGCGGAAGGGGTGTTTGTCAAGTCCAGTTGGGCCTACCGCTTCGACGAGTACAACTTCGGCGGCCTGCGGCTAGATGTCCTGCAGAAGAAAGGCCTGGGCATCGGCTTTCTGCACGACTACATCCTCCCCATCCCCGACAGCGTCAACTACGGGCGGGCCCAGTTTTACCTGGTAACCGAGGCCGACCAGCGGCGCTTTTCCAGCCGCCTCCGCCTCGACCACAATTTCGACTTCTACGCCGCCAACCTCCTCGGCCAAGAAGGCCAACTGCGGGGCCAGCTTAACCTCAACCTGGACAACACCTACCGCCCTGCCGGCGGGCGCAACGACAACGCCGATCTCCGCCTCAACACCACCTTTCAGGGGGATCTCTCCACCACCACCCTCAACATCAGCCGCAGCGGATCCCAGGAGAACGGCACCTACACCTTTCCCCTCACTCTTAGTCACGTGCAGCGCTATGGGGGCGTGCCTTGGCTGCAGTCGGATCTGCGCTTGGACTACAACCAGCGGGTCAGCGTCAAAGACGGGCCAGACTTTGCCGACGCGCGGCTGACGCTGGGTGCCCAACTCACCCCACCCGGCTGGGGCGGCACCTATCGCCTGGCCTACCGCGCCTACAGCAGCTCCAACGGCGACAACGAGCCGCGTCGCAACTTCGAGCTGGCCTTCAATCCCGATCTCCTCCGCATCACTCCCGATATCTCCCTCAGCAGCGCCCTCACCCTGACCCAAGAGCAACAGCCGGATCGAGAAGTGGGATCCGGCCTTAACTTTTTCAATCGTTACGAGCTGCGCTCCAGCCTTCAATTCAACGACATTCAACCGGCTCCCTGGATCACCTTCATGCCCGGCTCGATCGACTACACCCAAGTCCTGTACTCAACCCCCGACCAGGAATCCACCGTCAGCCTCAACCCCCGCCTCAGCCTCAAGCCTGCCGACTGGAACACCATCGACCTGCGCTACAGCCGCACCTTCTACGGCAACAACTCTGTGCCCTTTCAAACCCTTTCCGCCAGCCCCAAGGATGTGGATCGCCTCAACGCCAGCATCAGCTTCTTTACGCCGCGCGACTTCCTGCCCAACGTGCCTCCCGGCTACCTTGCCTTTGAAGATGACCTGCCCGGCGAGCTGCCCATAGCCCTGACTTTTCCCGACGACACGCCGGAGGACTTGGAAGCAATCGCCTCCCGTAACCTGCAGGAGCTGCAGGCGCAAGTGAGGAACCTGCTGCGCTTTGACACCACCCTTGGCTATGACTTCGTCGCCCAAAGGTGGGATACCCTCAACGCCAACTTTACCTGGAACACCGTGCCCGAGCTGTTCAACGTCCAGGTGCAAACTTCCTACGACCTCAACAAGGGGCAATGGCAACCCATTCGGCTGGAGTACCGGGGGCGCAGCAGCACCACCTTCAACCGGGATCAACGCTCGGGTCTAGACAGCTATGAGCCGGGGATTAGCTACGCGCTGCAGGCAGTTTACGATCCCCGGTCGGGAGGAATTTCCACCTACGGCCTTGACCTGGATGCCACCCTTGGCACGCAGTGGCAAAACCACTGGCGGCTCCGCCTGGGCCTGACGGAGGCAGGGATCCGCCGCATTGAGGTGCGCCGCGACCTGCGGGATTTCGAGCTGCGCCTGGCCTACGATCCGCTGGCAGAGTCCCTGCGCCTGGAAGGGATCCTGGTGGCCTTTCCCAGCCGCCCGGTGGGCCTGACCCAAGAGCGGGGAGAGTTTCACCTAACCTCGCCGGTGGGCGCCTTCAGCCTGGATAGCCTGGGGCGCTAGGGCTGGCTCTGCCCTGCAGTCGGGAGGGCGGGTTGGGGCCGGCTTCGGCTACACTAAAGGGCCGACGCTCCTTTTTGCTCAGCAGCGCTGAACTCCTATGGCCAGGATCAACGACCACTTCCTCAAGCTGAAGGCTGGCTATCTCTTTCCCGAGATTGCCCGGCGGGTGCAGGCCTTTGCCGCCGCCCATCCCGAAGCTCAGATCATCAAGATGGGCATTGGCGATGTCACCGAGCCGCTGCCGGAAGCCTGCCGAACAGCCATGATCCGGGCCGTGGAGGAGATGGGGGAGCGGGCCACCTTCCGCGGCTATGGGCCGGAACAGGGCTACGAGTGGCTGCGCCAGGCCATTGCCCAGCACGACTTTCAGGCCCGCGGCTGCGACATCGACGCCTCTGAGATCTTCATCTCCGACGGCTCCAAGTGCGACTGCGGCAACATCCTGGATATTCTCGGCCACGACAACACCATTGCCATCACGGATCCCGTCTACCCGGTTTATGTAGACACCAATGTGATGGCCGGCCATACGGGGCCGGCCAACGAGCGGGGCGAATACAAGGGCCTGGTCTATCTGCCGCTGACGGCAGAAAACCACTTCACCGCCAGCTTGCCCCAGCAAAAGGTGGATGTCATCTACCTCTGCTTTCCCAACAACCCCACCGGCGCAGTGGCCACGCGGGAGCATTTGCAGGCCTGGGTGGACTATGCCCGCGCCCACAACTCGCTCATCCTCTTCGATGCCGCCTACGAGGCCTACATTACCGAGCCCGGGATCCCGCACTCCATCTACGAGATCCCAGGGGCAAGGGAATGCGCCATCGAGTTCCGCTCCTTTTCCAAAACGGCTGGCTTTACCGGCACCCGCTGCGCCTTTACCGTGGTGCCCAAGTCGCTGCGGGGCCAGGCTGCCGACGGCTCCTGGGTGGATCTGTGGAGCCTGTGGTATCGCCGCCAGTCCACCAAGTTCAATGGCGTGGCCTACATTGTGCAGCGGGGAGCAGAAGCCGTCTATTCCGAGGCGGGGCAGGTCCAGGTGCGGGCTCTGGTGCAGTTTTACCTGGAGAATGCCCGCATCATCCGCGAGCAGCTCGCCACAGCGGGGATCCAAGCCTACGGCGGCGTCAACGCTCCCTATGTTTGGGTAAAAGCCCCGGAAGGACTGAGCAGTTGGGAGTTTTTCGACAAGCTGCTGCACACCTGCCATGTGGTGGGAACTCCCGGATCGGGCTTTGGCAGCGCCGGCGAGGGCTATCTGCGCCTGTCGGCTTTTAACAGCCGCGCCAACGTGGAGGAGGCGATGCGCCGCATTGTCAGCGTGTTTGGAAGCTAAGGGGCTAGAGCTTTGGCGGGGGAGCAGGGATCTTCCCGGACAAGCTGGAGAGGGAAAGATCCCTGGTGTGGGGCTCCATGGGATGCTACAGACAGAACAGGCTACGAGAGGAGACAGACCTTGCGGGTGGGGATCATCGGCACTGGCTACGCAGCTCGCTCACGGGCAGAAGCCTTGCGCAAAGATGGGCAGGTGCAGATTGTGGCAGTTGCTGGCCGAACCCCTGAGCGAAGTGCTGCTTTTGCCGCCGAGTTTGGGGCGGCGGCCTATTCCGACTGGTCTTCCCTGTTCTGCGAGCAGCCGCTGGATTTGGTGTTTGTTAGCACCATCAATCGGGATCATGCGGCCATCGCCCGTGCCGCCCTGGAGGCCGGGATCCACACCGTTGTGGAATATCCCCTGGCCCTGAGCGTTGCCGAAGCTCGCTCCCTGGTGCAATTGGCAGCGGAACGGCAGTTGCTGTTGCACGTAGAGCACATAGAGCTCCTCAGCGGCGTTCACCAGTTGCTGAGACGGGAGCTGGCAGGGCTGGGCAAGTTGTTTGCCGTTCGCTACATTACCCTCACTGCCGCCCACCCTGCCCCCGACCGCTGGACTTATCGGCCCGACCAGTTTGGCTTCCCCCTCACAGGGGCTGTCTCCCGCATCCACCGCCTGGTGGACTTGTTGGGAAAGGTAGAGCGGGTGAGCTGTCAACTGCGCTACGACGGTCCAGACTTGCCCCACCGCTACAGCAGTTGCTACTGCACAGCCCACCTAAGTTTTGCCAGTGGGCTGCTGGCGGTGTTGACCTATGGCAAAGGGGACTCCCTGTGGTGCTCCCAGCGCCTATTGGAGTTCCATGGCCAGCGGGGGGGCCTGCTGATCAACGGCGAAGAGGCGACCCTGTTGCGCCCTGGCAGCGCCCATCCCCTGGAGACCGGATCTCGCCACGGCCTGTTTGAGCAAGATACCCGCATGGTGCTGGCTCACCTGCGCTGCGGCAGCCCTCTCTACGTGGATCCGGAGAAGATGCTCCACGCCCTAGCTGTGGCCGAGGCCGCTGAGCGGTCTGCCCAAACCCAGCAGGTTGTCTGCGTCCAGGATTAGATCCCTTAGCAGCAGGCGACGTTGCCGCTCAAGGAGAAGGAACTGGGTCTGCCAGCGGAAAGTGCCGCTGCAACAAAGCCGGGATCCCTTGCGGAGAAACGCCGCTGTAGCGAGCCTTGTCGGGCAGGAACACCACGTTGGGCCCCCGTTTGCAATCTTTCATGCAGCCCACTCCCTGCACCCGGATGGTCTCCGGGTAGGCCGCCAAGTGGGCCTGCAGAGCCTGCATCACCGCCATCGCCCCCCGCCGACAGCAATCAGACTTCTGACAGACCAAGACAACGCCTTTCCTCCCTTCCTCCGCTCCGGGAGCGGCCTTGGGGGAAGCCTGGACAGGAACCACGCGGCAGAGCACCCATTTCTCTCGCCCCTTGAATGGATCCACCTCCCGCTCCCCGGCGATCTGAAGCCTATCTCCGGGTTTGAGGCTGCGGTAGAGCTCAGAACGCAGCGGCTTGGGGATCTTGCCGGCAAACACTTCTGCCCCGGCCTGCCAGCGCAAGTACTTGAGCTTGCCATCCTTATCGGGAAGAAATCCCAGGAACTGGCCCTCTGCCTCAAACGGGATCCTTTGCTTAGCCAACTTGCTCATCTTGTCCCCCAGCGTTGAGCTGCCAACATATCTCTAGGCTGTCCAATAACTCCCGCCGCCGCGCCGTGTATTGGCGGATCACGCTGCGCACCTGCACCAGAGCCAAAGGCGTGTCCACCTGCACCTGCAAATGACCCTCTCCCGTACAAACCGCTGGGATCCCCAACTCCACCAGCCGCCGCCCAATGCGCCAGCGCTCCCCCAAGGGGATCTGCAAACAATAGCCGCTCCCAGAAGATACAAAGTTCATGGCCAGAAGCAACGCCTCATCAATAAGAGTAGACCTGGAAAGCTACTAGGGAGAGTAATTCTCAATAAATGCTTACAAGAAAAACAAAAGCCAGCGCAGAGAGGGTAGCAGGCTCGCCGACCTGACGGGCCTACCCTGGATCCCGACTAGGCTCTGCCGTCCATCAAGCCAAACACCAGGCTGTCGTTGGCCAGGAAGTGGCTGAGGTGGAAGGCCCGGTCTTCCGTCTTCAGCAAGATCTGCTCGTAGAGGTAGCGGGTGGCGCGATCCCCTAGGCTTTCCGCTTGAGCGGCCTGACGCCGCAGCAGATCAATGATGGCCTGCTCCGCGGCCAGATCGTTCTTCAGCATTTGCCGCGCCTCAAAAGCGCCATCCGGCTCAGGGGTAAAGCAGCAGAGGCGAGCCAAGGTGGCAAAGGTGGCTACCGGCACACCCCCTAGACCTTCAAGGCGTTCTCCCAGGTCGTGAACATGTTCCCTCACCTGCTCGTAGTGATCCTTGAATAACTGGTGCAGCGGGTAGAACTCGGTGCCCTCCACTACGAAGTGATGCTTCTGGTATTGCAAGTACAACCCTTGGAAGCTGGCCAGAAGGGCGTTCATCCCCTCGCAGATCGGCTGGGTCACCTCCAGGCCGAGGGAGACAGGGTTGTTGCGCACGCTGTTGAAGGCCTGGCGCAAGGTTGCGGTTTCAGACATAGGGCAAGGTTCTCCAAGGTAAAGAGGACACAGCTATCTACCCAGTCTACTTGATTGAGTCGATCCAGGAGATCTTGGGGCTGTCCCCACCCCAGCATAGTCCAACTCGGCGCTTCTTGTGAACAGCTCTCAATAAAGTGCTGGTTGTAGCAGAACCGGTGGGCCGGTCAGGGAGGAGTCGCATCCCTTCGCGATTTACACTAGACTGGGAGCGTTAGCCCAGTTGATCCCGTACTTGGGGATGGAGCATGTCTCAAACGGAGCCGGAAAGCCGCTCCTGGATAGAAAAACTGATTCGCCTAACCCATCAAACGGTTGCGCGAGCTCGGGGGCAACAGGGAGATCTAGAAGATTCGGCCGGCCACCTGTTCAAACGCCACCTGTTCAAACAGAGCCTGCTGGAAGCGGAGGCCGAAATGGGCCATTGCAACGTCCTGGTGATCGGCAAAAGCGGGGTGGGCAAGAGCACTTTGGTCAACGCGGTGTTTAAAGATGAGCTGGCCCGCACCGGCGTCGGCAGCCCCGTCACCCGCCACATTCGCCAATATTCCAAGCAAGGTTGCCCGATCACCATCTACGATACGCCTGGCATGGAGTTGGCCGGCGAGCAGAATACTCAGATCCGCCTCGAGGTGGCCCAACTAATCGACGAGCTGCGCCTCAAGGATCCTGAACATCACATTCACATTGTTTGGTATTGCATCCACCACGAGCTGAAGCGGCTGGAGGAAACCGAGCGCAGGTGGCTGAGGGAACTGGAACTCAAAGATGTGCCGGTCATCTTGGTTTTAACTCAATGCCTGGAATACCCCAATCCGGAAGAGAGCGAGTTTTTCCAGTATTTGCAGCGCCAAAATCTCCCTGTTCGCTACATTGTTCCTCTTTTGGCTAAGGACAAGGTCATTAACCGGCAACTCACCATCCCCGCCCACGGGCTGGAGCATCTGATCGGCTGCACCTTGGAGCTGCTGCCGGAAGTGGCTCGCCTTGCCTTTATCCGCCAGCAATTGCTGCGGGTAGATCTCAAAGCCGATGCTGCTTTTAATAAGTATGTATCGGGCTATGTGGCCAGCGCGGCCTTTATTGGGGCAACCCCCCTTCCTTTTGCCGATGCCCCTCTGTTGGTGGCTGCTCAGATTGGCATGATTGCCAATATCAGCTTTATCTTCGGCTACAAAGCTTCCCCTTCTTTTTATTACTCTTTGATGGCGGCTTTGGCAGGCGTTGGGGGCGCAGTGGTGACCGGGCGGGCCATTGTCTCGAACCTGCTGAAGCTGATCCCCGGCGTGGGATCCCTGGCAGGCGGCATCATCCAATCCACCACAGCCGCTACCCTGACCCTTTCCCTTGGCCTGGCCTATATTGAGCTGATGAAGGCCATCGCCCGCGCCGAAATCCAAGGAATCCAGCTTTCCCAGAAAGAGATGCAGGAGATCTTTGTGCGCGAGTACCAAGAATATGCCGGACGCAGAACCCAGAAAAATGAGGTGGGAATAAGAGCATAAGAGCTTTTCATCCCGGCTTTTGAGTGGGCAGCGAGCCCGAGCTGCAAACAGGATAGGATCCTGGAGAAGGCAAATGTCCTGAGGTCTCGAACCCAAAGGCGCCTTGGACTAGGTACAGTGGCCGGCCTTTCACCTCTTCAAAAACGCGGCCCAGATACTCTCCAATTACGCCCAGGCTGATCAACTGGATCCCGCCCAAAAACAAGGTCATCACCGCCAAAGAGGCGTAGCCGGGCACATCAGAGCCAAACAGCAAAGTGCGGATGATCAGAAAAAGGCCGTACAGCAAAGCCAGCACGGAAATCCCCAAGCCCAGATAGCTCCACACCCGCAACGGCCAAGAGCTAAAAGAGGTAATGCCTTCTATGGCCAGGTTCCACAACCGCCAGTAGTTCCACTGGCTTTTGCCGCGAAAACGGGGGGCGCGGTCGTAAAAAATGGCCACCTGACGATAGCCCACCCAGGCAAAGATCCCTTTCATAAAGCGGGTGCGCTCCCGCAGTTGCCTGATGGCGTCCACCACCTGCCGATCCAATAGCCGAAAGTCCCCGGTATTGCGCGGGATCCGCACCTGGCTGAGCTGGTCGATGACCCAATAAAACCCGTTGGCCGTCAAGCGCTTGAGCCAGCTCTCTCCCCGGCGGCTGCGGCGCACCGCATACACCACCTGATACCCCTGCCGCCACTGCTGCAGCATCTCCGGGATCAACTCCGGGGGATCCTGCAGGTCGGCGTCGATGGGCACAACGGCTCTGCCCGCAGCGTAGTCCAAGCCGGCGGTGAGGGCAATTTCCTTGCCAAAACCGCGGGAGAGGTTCACCACCTTGATGCGGGGATCCTGACGATGGAAAGCGATCAGCTTTTCCAGCGTGTCGTCCTCGCTGCCGTCGTTGACACAGATGATCTCGTAGGGGATCCCCAACGGATCCAAGGTTAGGCGCAGGCGCTCGAACAAATGTTCCAGGTTGTCCGCCTCATTTTTGCAGGGGATGACAACCGAGAGCTCAGGGGCAGCAGGCTCAGAGGACATAGGAGAGCAGGGATCCCGTACCTGGCGATTATTCTGCCATCACGGGGTGCTATGGGTTTGCCGACATCTCCGCCACAATCGAGCGCAGCTCATCCTCTGAGATGCGGTAGACCTCGTTGCAGAACTGGCAAACCGCCTCTGCTCCCTTATCGGTGCGGATCATGTCGATGAGCTCGTCCCGCCCCAACATGCGCAGCGCCCCCTTCACCCGGTCGGAATTGCACTGGCAATAGAAGCGGATGGTGCGCACCTCCGGCGCGATCTTGAGATCCAAGTCGCCCAGGCAAATTTGCAACAGCTCCCGCAAACCGCCGCCGTAGGCCAGCATTGGGCTGAATTCCTCTACTTTGGCCAAACGGGCCTCCATCTCCGGGATCAGACTGGCTGGCGCTCCCGGCATGAGCTGCATCAGCACTCCACCGGCGGCGCGCACCCGCTGGGAATCGAGGTTCACCCCCAAAAGAACTGCCGAAGGGATCTGCTCCGAGGAGGAGAGGTAGTAGCTGATATCATCTCCCACCTCTCCCGAAACCAGTTCCACAGCACTGGTGTAAGGCTGGCCGTAGCCCAAGTCCCGCAGCACATGGAGGTAGCCGTAACGCCCAACGGCCTGACCCACATCCAACTTGCTCTCAGGGGTGAGAGGAAGTTCAATGGCAGGGTTGCTCACATAGCCGCGTACCGTGCCGTCCATGCCGGCATCTACGTAGATGCCGCCCAAGGGGCCATTTCCCTTCAGTTGCAGGTTGATCCGCGCCTGGCGTCGCTTCAGGTTGGCCGCCAGCAACAGGGCTGCACTCATAGCCCGCCCCAGCGCCACTGTCGCCACATAGGAGAGCTTGTGCCGCTCCCGCGCTTCCTGGACTGCCTGGGTGGACACCAAGCCCACCACCCGAATCTTGCCCTCCGCCGCCGTAGCCCGGATCAGGTGATCCGGAAGAGATGAAGGCGGTGTACTCTCAGAAATATCCTTGGTTCGCTTCAATCGTTCTGACCCAGAGGCATCCGTCATCACAACCTCAACTCCTGCCTCGAAAGCAAGCCTGCAGGGATCCCCTGGCGACTTACTTCTTTCCCCGTAGGCTCGCTGCCACTTCGCTATAAGTCGGAGCCAGCCTCTACTATACCATCATAGGCGGCTTATCCCCCTGCCCACTAGCCAGCAGCTTGCTCCGCTAGTTTTTCGGCTCAAAGCCAATCACCTTGCCCATGCTGCCGCTCTGCCCTCCGGTTGGCAAAGCGGTTCTTCATCCCAAGTAAGATAGGGAGCGTTTGCAATTCTTCTGCAATTTTTCCCTCTCCTACCAGAGTGTGCCATCCTGAGGATCTAGGCTGATCCAACGCGACCCCCAGCCTGTTGGCCTTACTCTCTGGGTGACTGCTTCATGTTGGATAACCTCACTGCCTACGTCTCGGAACATGCGGCCAAGCGTCGCTGGCGGGAACGCGCCTACAGCCGCTTTTTGCAGGATTGGCGGCGACAAGTGGTGCTGCTGCGCCGCCAACGGGCCGGTGAATTCGGCCAGCCGCTGGGGGATCCCTCCTGTATTTTCAGCGCCCAGTCGACCTGGTTGCGCTGTGCCGTCAACCCGCGAGGGCCCTGCCAGGGCTGCCCCCACTATTCCCCGCTTGCCTCTCCGCTGCCGGATCCTCACCCTGATGTGCTCGGTTAGTTCGCCGGATCCAAATCTGTTCAGACTCCCACTCATGCCAAAGGAAAACCGGCGGCGAAAGAAGGGATCCCATCCCCAGTCAACCTTCGACACTCCCCCTGCCGACCGGCTGGTTAAACGCCAAGGCAACGGCATAGCTGTTTCCCCGGAGCGCTGGGGACTCTGCGCAGTTCCCCAGCTCATCAGCCCAGAGCTCTGCCCGCACCAAAGTACGGGGCTACCAAGCTATCCCTCTGTGTCAAAATGAAAGAACGGTAACTCCATCGGCAAAGGTGAGATTCATGGCCCTTCACCTCTCGGCAGAGCACCTCCGCGCCATCCGCCAGCATGGCGAGCAAGCCTTTCCCTACGAGGGCTGCGGCATTTTGATCGGCGAGCTCAAGGGAGCGGACAAAATCGTCCATGAACTCTGGGCGGTGGCCAACACCTGGGATCAAGCCGAAAACCCCTTGGCAGACGGCGAATCCAGCCGCCGCCGCTTCTTGATCGACCCGGCGGATTTCAAGCGGGCCAACGACCATGCCGTGCGCAAAGGCCTGGGGATCCTGGGCACCTACCATTCCCACCCCAACCACGCGGCTGTTCCCTCCGAGTTCGATCGCCAGCACGCTTTTCCCTGGGGCTTTTCCTGTGTGATCGTCAGCGTGCGCGAGGGCAAAGCAGAGGAGGTGGCCAGTTGGGTTTTGGATGAGCAGGAGCAGCCCCAACGGGAGCCGATGCAGATTTGGGAAGACAAATCTCTGCCCTCGCTTGTGGCTCGGGCTGGCTAGAGAAGCTGACTGCTGTTTTCCCGCCAACCTTCCTTCCAAAAATGAGGCTTATGGCTGAGAAGCTTTGGGATCCCTGGTGGGCAATGACTGGGGTGAGGGTTGTCGGAAAAAGCGGTACTCTGAACTTGATGAGGTGACACTTGGAATAGTTCAGCTCAGAACCTCAAGGTGTAGATCAACCAGATCGCTAGAACCCTTCCCCGAACTCCCATGGCAACCAAAGTCTTGATTCCCTCCCCCTTGCGTCCCTACACCGACAACCTGGAAGCTGTCGAGATCGAGGGCAGCAATGTCGGCGAAGTGATGAGCAACCTGATCGCCCGCTATGGCGAGCTAAAGCGCCACCTCTACACAGAAGACGGCAAGTTGCGCAATTTCGTCAACGTTTACCTCAATGACGAGGACGTGCGCACGTTGGCCCAAGGCGACAACACGCCGGTGGGAGAACAAGCCGTCATCAGCATCGTTCCTGCTATTGCCGGAGGGCGTTGACCATGTTGAACCTGGACACCAGCCAAGTCAGCCTCTCCCGCGAGGAGATGGAGCGCTTTTCTCGCCACCTTATCCTGCCAGAGGTGGGCCTGGAAGGGCAGAAGCGGCTGAAAGCGGGCAAGGTGCTGTGCATTGGCACCGGCGGGCTGGGCTCGCCCCTGTTGCTGTATTTGGCGGCAGCCGGTGTGGGGCGGATCGGCATCGTCGATTTCGATGTGGTGGATGTGTCGAACCTGCAGCGGCAGGTGATCCACGGCACCTCCTGGGTGGGCAAGCCCAAGGTGGAATCGGCCAAAAACCGCATCCTGGAGATCAACCCCTATTGCCAGGTGGACGTTTACAACACCGCTCTGAAGGCCCACAATGCCCTGGAGCTGTTTGCCAACTACGACGTGATCGTGGATGGCACCGACAACTTCCCCACCCGCTACCTGGTCAACGATGCCTGTGTGCTGACGGGCAAGCCCAATGTCTACGGCTCGATCTTCCGCTTCGAGGGGCAGGCGACGGTTTTCAACTACGAGGATGGGCCCAACTACCGCGATCTCTACCCCGAGCCACCGCCACCGGGGCTGGTTCCCTCCTGTGCCGAGGGGGGCGTGCTGGGGATCCTGCCCGGCATCATCGGCCTGATCCAGGCCACCGAGACGGTGAAAATCCTGCTGGGCATCGGCACGACCCTGAGCGGGCGGCTGCTGCTTTACGATGCTCTAAAAATGAGCTTCCGCGAGCTGAAGCTGCGCAAAAACCCCGCCACTCCCCCCATCACCCAGCTCATCGACTACGAGCAGTTCTGTGGGATCCCGCAAGCCACAGAACAAGCCAGCCAAGCGGAGATCCCCGAGATCAGCGTGGCTGAGCTGAAGGCGCGGATGGATGCTGGCCAAGACTTTGTGTTGGTCGATGTGCGCAACCCCAACGAGTGGGAGATCGGCCGGATCCCTGGCGCTCACCTGATCCCGTTGCCGCAAATCGAAAACGGCGATGGGGTGGAGCAGGTGCGAAAACTCCTCAACGGCTCGGAGCTAATCGTCCACTGCAAGAGCGGGGTGCGCTCGGCCAAGGCCTTGAAGATTCTGCAAGCAGCCGGGATCCAGGGGAAAAACCTGCGCGGGGGGATCCTGGCCTGGGCTGAGGCTTACGATCCCTCCATTCCCAAGTACTAGTTCAAAGCCCTGGCTGTCCCTTGCCCTGCAGTTGAAGGCACAAGCGGCCTGCCGCTGCGCGGAAGCCAGCCCAGTAGCAGTGCGGTCAAGGGCGGCTGTCTGTTTCGGCTTCTCTCCTGCCCTTTGTCCTGCTCTAGCATAGATCTTCGAGGGTTCCTCTCCCTTTTTCGCCTCCCCTTTTCCATGAGTGCCACTTTGCCGGCAGAGACAGAAACCATCTTTCACTCCATCCCCGAAGCCCTGGAGGACCTCAAGTGTGGTCGCATGGTCATCGTGGTCGATGACGAAAACCGGGAAAATGAAGGGGATCTGATCTGTGCTGCCCAGTTTGCCACGCCAGAGGTGATCAACTTCATGGCCACCTATGGGCGGGGCCTTATCTGTCTAGCCATGCAGGGATCCCGCCTCGACGAGCTGAAGATCCCGCTGATGGTGGGGCAAAACACCGACAGCAACCAGACAGCTTTTACCGTCAGCATTGATGCCGGGCCAGAGTTAGGGGTTTCTACAGGCATTTCCGCTGCCGACCGCGCTCGCACCATCCAGGCGGCCATCCATCCCCATACCCGACCGGAAGATCTGCGCCGCCCTGGGCATGTCTTTCCGCTGCGGGCGCGGGAGGGCGGGGTGCTCAAACGGGCCGGCCACACGGAAGCGGCGGTGGATCTGGCCATGTTGGCCGGGCTGTACCCGGCAGGGGTGATCTGCGAGATCCAAAACCCGGATGGCTCGATGGCCCGCCTGCCCCAGTTGATCGAATTTGCCCGTCAGCACAATTTGAAAATTATCACCATCGCCCATCTGATCGAGTACCGCCTGCGCACCGAACGGCTGGTGCACCGGGGGGCTATCGCCACTTTGCCGACGGAGTTTGGCCAGTTTCAGGTCTACGGCTACCGCGACACCCTTAACCAGGTAGAACACCTGGCGCTGGTGAAGGGGGATCCGACCCAATTTGCCGCCAAGCCCGTCCTGGTGCGGGTGCATGTGGAATGCCCCCTGGGGGATGCGCTGGGATCCCTGCGCTGCGACTGTCGCCGCCAATTGACCGCCGCCCTGAAGATGATCGACCACCAGGGCCAGGGGGTGCTGGTGTACCTGCGCCGGCAAGAGCTCAGCCTTATCGAGCAAATCAAGTCCTATGCTCGCCAAGATCTGGGGCTAGCTGAAACTGCGCCGCCAGCAGCGATGGATCTGCGGGATTACGGCATTGGCGCCCAGATCCTACGCGATGTGGGGGTGCGGAAGATGCGCCTGATCAGCAATACCTCTCGCCACATCAGCGGCCTGAAGGGATTTGGCCTGGAAGTGGCCGAGCGGGTGCCCCTACTGCTGGAAGAGGAGGACGTGAATTTGCACTTGAAGCCCTCCTGCCCCCTCAGCGGGAAATCCGAGCCGCAACTCTACTCCGGCTTAGGCCTGTAGAGCGTTGTAAGGCCGAGCGCCCCGGTAGAAGAGGGATCGCGCTGAAGGCAGCTCGGCATCGACCCTAGAGACCTCAGCAGCTCGCTCCCAGAAGCGCCAGAAGACTCGCCTGCGGGGGGAGGGAGACGGTGCCGCTGGCTGAGAAGAACCCCCCTGCAACAGTTGCTTCGGCAAAACCGGCACTTCCGATCCCACCCGCGACCACACCTCAAACCTAGGAGGGCGCACCACCACAATGCTGATCAAGGAGCCGCGATCCATCTCGCGGCGGCAACTGGCGATAGCGTCCTGCAGCCGAGCAAAGCTGCGGTTAAAAGCGTAGAAATAATCCTGAAAGCGGATGGCCTCCCAAAACCCTTCCTTTGTCACCGCTACATGGTCGTGGTCGGCGGAGGCGTAGTCGAGGATCACCATACGTGTAAAGACTGATTAGTGATGAATCAAATCAGGATGGTTTTTTACCGTATTTCCACTTAAGCACGACATTGCACAGCCCGTCATCCGCGAAATGGCTTGCTTGCAACAAAAGGAGTTTTCTCGCCCTTGCTGCTCATGGGATCCCGCCCAATTCCTGTTGCAGCTTGGCCATGGCTGCTTCTCCGATGTGAGGGGAAGCACAGACCAGGTTGGGCGTGCGGATCAGGTCGGATCGGGCTTGGCGCACCAGAGCGCGCAGGGTAGAGTAGCTGGCCTCGTCGCAGATGAGGGTGTGGGCGCGGCGAATCAGGGATCCCACCCGTTCCGTATCGGAAATCACCGCTGTCAGCACCAGCAGGTCTGCTCGCAAGCTTTGGACGATCACCTCGGCAACTTCTAGTAGGGCAGTGCTGATGCTCACCAGCCCCAGACAAGCGTGGGAAGGCAATTGGCGGATCAGGGCAATTTCGCGGGCGTAATCCGACACCTCCACCGGGAGCACACGGGCCCCCCGCGGCTGGGCAATGGCCTCGACAGCGCTGAGAAAATAGTGCAGCGTCACCACAGTGCCGGAATGGATCTGATCCAGCACGGCGGCCAGGTCTTCCAACAGCACCAACTGGACCCGGATGCCCAAAGTCTGTTGGATTTGTTGAGCCATGAGTTGTCCTGTGCCCAAGTCTCGGCGGGGCACGCACACCAGCACCTGAGCACTGCAGCGCAGCCGCCAGTCGATCTCGGCCAGCAGCAGATCCCGCACCTGCTCCAGAGAAAAGCCTTGCTGCTGAAGCTGATCGATGCCCTGACGCACCTGCTCCAGCGCCTGTTTGGATCGATCCAGGTTCTTGCTGAGACCGCGAGAACGGTTAACCGCCTGGCGAGCAGTGCCGCTCACGTAAATGCCGGAGGCGGCGCGAGTTTCCACCAGGCCCATGGCCTCCAGTTGGTGGTAAACCTTGTGGATGGTGTTGCGATGCAGGCCCGTCTGCATGGCCAACTGACGGGTGCTGGGCAGGCGACAGCCGGGAGGAAATTGCCCGCAGGCAATGCCAAAACAGAGCAAGTTGAAGAGCTGGACTGAGCCAGGGATCCCGCTCTCCGGCTGAATAGAAATGCGCATCATGGCCTGCTTTTCTCCGTGACGTACTCCCGCACCCATGCTGACGCATAGAGTGCAGGCTTCCCAGTGACTCCTGCCCGATAGCAGGACATTTCCTGAGCTTGAAGAACGGGACGCCCCACCGCTCTGGATTTGATGACCCTCGCCGAGCTGTGATCCCTGCCAATCCTCAACCCACAGTGCGGACAATCGTGCCACCGCTCATGCAGCTTTTTGGGCACCTCACGACCACACCCCGAGCACCCTTGACTGCTGCCGCGGGGATCCCCTGCAATCGTCAACAGCCCAGCTCTTTCAGCCTTGGCTGCCAGAATTTGCAGGAACTCACCCCAACCG
Organism: Synechococcus sp. 'PEA 65AY6A-5F PE A'; assembly: GCF_047462575.1. Taxonomy (NCBI): domain Bacteria; kingdom Bacillati; phylum Cyanobacteriota; class Cyanophyceae; order Synechococcales; family Synechococcaceae; genus Synechococcus; species Synechococcus sp. 'PEA 65AY6A-5F PE A'. Next base: position 33,133 of record NZ_JAOALE010000009.1, on the reverse strand, counting down.
GCGTCATGGATAGATTTGGCCAACCTTGTCCTTGCCAGACCTTTGATGTTCAATGCCTCATGGGCTATGTGTCTCCCTTTTTGCAAAAGCTGATGAGCAACTTTGTGGTGGAAATCCCGGCGCTGGTTGGCTACTTTCTGATGTGCCTTGCTCAACCTCTTGACCGCTTTCTGGTAGCGGTTTGACCCCTTCTGCTTGCGCGATACAGACCGTTGCAGCCGCTTGAGGGGCTTTTGCGCTTTACGGTAATACTGAGGAACCTCGATAACCTCACCCTCATCGGTGACCAAGAAAGAGCTTAGCCCCAGGTCTATCCCCATCGTGTTTTCCCACGTTGGCGGGTCAGGGCTCCATTCCGGGACAGACGGATCCTGCAGGCTCAAGGTGAAGTACCACCCATCCACCTTGCGGGTGATGGTGGCCGTTTTAATCACGAAGCCGTCCGGCAAAGGACGGTGTTGGATGAGCTTGACCGGCCCAATCTTGGGCAGATGGATAAACTTTCCCCGGATACAGTCCTGCTTCATCTGAGGGAAAGCGATTTTGCTCCCACCCGTTGAACCGTTCTGCCAAGCGATAGTTGTACTGCTTACGCAGCAGCTCCAGCCACTCACCCATCAGGGCGACTTGGCTAGCAGTAGGGCGCAAGCGGTACTGGTAAGCGGTTCTCATGATGAATGCATTGTACCTGTTGAACGCTCCCGCCTCTCATCCCGACTCTGACCCGCCCGCCCCATATATCCCCTCGCCCCCCTATATCCCCCCGTATACGGGGGGACTGGGGGGCTGGGGGGCTGGGATATAGGGGGGTACAGAGCGGGGCTTCCAGGACTACGTCCCGCTAGCGCGAACGGCGGATTAGCTAAAGACAGGGATCGTCTGCCAGAAGAATTGCGCCAACACTTCACAAGGATAGGCACTCGAGAACGGCTCGGGCGCATCTTGTCCAAGCGACGCTGCGGGGGCAGGGATCCCCTCTGTTGCTGCGCCCACCCCCAACCCAATGGCCGACGATCCGGCCTCCGAAGGACAGGGGATCCCGCCCTGGTCTTGTTACAGAAATTTAGAATCGTTACAATAGTTAGCATCTTTGCATTGCAGGTTGCATCTCATGGCACTCACTCAGCAGTTTCCCGTGCTGCTCGTCTCGGTTTTGCGTCACGACAGCGTTCCTCCGCGGTGGTCCCAGTTGGGGTGGACCGTCTTGCGGGTGGTGGCGGGGCTATTCATGATTCACAACGGCCTCGACAAGCTGGCCGATATCGAAGGGTTTGCGGCGGCCTATGTGGAAGTGATTGGCTTGCCGTTCCCCATCTTTTTCTCCTATGTAGCCGCCTACACTGAACTGATCGCAGCTCCCCTGGTGGCCCTGGGCCTGTTCACGCGGCCCGCCGCATTGAGCCTGGTGGCCACGATGGCGGTGGCCATGTTTCACCACATCAAGGTGGCCGGCTTCAGCATTCCTTACCTGGAGCTATCGGCCATCTACGCGGCCATCTTCTTGGCCTTTGCCGTCAATGGCGGCGGTTGGTTCTCTCTGGATCAGCTCTTGGTGAACGGCATTGAGGCGGGGCTGAACCGCTCCAGCCGACAAAAGTTGGAGAGCTTGCAGTCTTCGCTGCAGGCCACCGAGCAGGTGATCGCCCTGGGCGAGCAAGAGGCCGAAGCTGCCCAAACCCCTCGCTCCTAAGCCAACTTCCCAGAGGGAGAGGGGACCGGGGGTGAGGGCTAAAGGCGGCTGGCGGCCCGCTCCATCAGGCGTTGGTGGGTGGAGCGTACCGGCTCTCCCGGCTTGGGCTGTCGCTGTACGTAGGTGCCATCGGGACGCAATTCCCAAGCTTGCCGGTTATCCGTCAGACAGATCTCCAAGATCGCCTTCAGCTCTTGCTGCAACAGGGGATCCTCTACAGGGGTTACCACCTCGACGCGGCGATCCAGGTTGCGGGTCATGTAGTCGGCGCTGCCGATGAAGTACTCTTCCTGGCCGCCGTTGTAGAAGTAGAAGATGCGGGAGTGCTCCAAGAAGCGCCCGATGATGCTGATGACACGGATGCGTTCGCTTAGGCCCGGGATCCCTGGCTTCAGGCAGCACATGCCACGCACAATGAGGTCGATCTCCACCCCTGCCTGGCTGGCCTCGTAGAGCACTTGGATCATGCGCGGGTCGGTGAGGGAGTTGACCTTGACGATGATGCGTCCCCGCTGGCCGGCTTGGGCATGGCGCATCTCTCTCCGGATCAAGGCTTCCATCCCCTGGCGCAGGGTGCGAGGGGCCACCAGCAGCTTGCGGAAGTGCCGTTGCCGCGAATAGCCCGTCAGCAGGTTAAACAATTCTGTTACATCGTTACAGAGAGTCTCATCGCAGGTAAACAGGCCCAAGTCAGTGTAGATGCGGGCGGTCTTGGGGTTGTAGTTGCCGGTGCCGATGTGGACATAGCGGCGCAGGGATCCCCCCTCTTCCCGCACCACCAGCGCCAGTTTGCAGTGGATCTTCAGCCCCGGCAGGCCGTAGGCCACGTGCACCCCAGCTTTTTCCAGCTTCTTGGCCCAGAGGATGTTGTTTTCTTCGTCGAAACGGGCTTTGAGTTCCACCAGGGCGGCCACCTGCTTGCCGTTCTCGGCAGCCTGGATGAGGGATCCCACCACCGAGGAGTCGCCGGAGGTGCGGTAGAGGGTTTGCTTGATGGTGAGCACCTGGGGATCGTTGGCCGCCTCCTCCAAAAACCGTTCCACACTGGCAGCAAAGGAATCGTAGGGGTGGTGCACCAGCAGATCCCCTTCCCGGATGACGGAGAAGATATCCACCGGCTCATCGCTGACCGAGGCAGTACGCAAGCGGGGAGGGGTGACGGGCCCCCAAGGGGGATCTTTTAAATCAGGGCGGTTGAGGTTGAGAAACGCCATCAGCCCCCCCATGTTGAGGAGCCCATCCACCTCGTAAACGGAGTCGGCATCCAGATGCAGCTCTTCGCACAGCCGTTGGCGAATGGCAGAGGGCATCGACTTGGCGATCTCCATGCGCACCACCGAGCCAAAGCGCCGTTTGCGCAGCTCTTCTTGAATGGCTGCCAGCAGATCGTCGGCCTCGTCCTCTTGGATCTCCAGATCGGCGTCGCGAGTGATGCGGAAGGGGTAGTACTCCAGCACTTCCATGCCCACGAACAGGGCCTCCAGGTGATGGGCGATCACCTGATCCAGCGGCACGAAGCTCACCCCGTCCCGCAGCGGCACAAAGCGGGGCAGGGTGTTGGGCACCTTGACGCGGGCAAAGTGTTCCTTGCCGGTCTCCGGATCCCGCACCACCACCGCCAAGCTGAGGCTGAGGTTGGAGATATAGGGAAAAGGATGGCCCGGATCCACCGCCAAGGGGGTGAGCACGGGAAACAGGCGGCGGTCGAAATACTCCCGCAGCTCCTGCCGCTCCGGTTCGGCCAGCTCGGAAAAATCGCGGATGTGAATGCCCTGTTCCGCCAGCTTAGGCACCAGTTCCTGCCGAAAACACTCGTGTAACTTTTGAATCAGGGGGCGCAGGCGATTGGAGATCTGCCGCAACTGCTGCTGCGGTGTGAGGCCATCTGGAGTCAGCACCAACACACCCGTCTCCAACTGACGGCGAATCACCGCCACTCGCACCATGAAGAATTCGTCCAGGTTGCTCTCGAAGATGGCCAGAAACTTCAGCCGCTCCAACAGGGGAGTGCGCTCGTCCAGAGCCTCGTGCAACACTCGGGCGTTGAACTCGATCCAGCTCAGCTCGCGGTTGAAATACTGCTCCGGCAAGGCATAGCCCTCCTGGATGGGCGCAGTCGGGATCCCGGGCTGTCCGGCATCGGGATGGCAGCCTGTCGCGTCGGGGTTGTGGGGCGACAAGGGAGAGTCCGTTTCCTGGGGGCGCGGAGTCATGGTGGCAGAGGTCTGGGTTGTCTCAAACACGTCAACAACGGCTGCAGCCGACCCCATCCTATCCTGCTGGGTTCTGCTTAGACGAAACGGAAGTAGCCACAACAGGCTTGGGCGGACGTTCTGGCAACAGCCCTTGGGAGCGCGTGAGAAGAATCACCTGCAGCAAGATCCCGATCAACAAAATGCGCAAGGGGCCGGCCCGGGTGGCCCATTGGGGCGGCAGACGGTTGGTCAACCATTCGCTGCCCGACCACACGCCCCAAATCACCAGCGCCCCCAGCAGGGCGCCGCGGTTGTTGCCGCTGCCCCCGGCAATCAACATCACCCAGACGATGAAGGTGGCAAACTCCGGCTGGAAGGCTTCCGGGCTGATGAAGTTGACAAAATGGGCATAGAGCGCCCCCGCCAGCCCCATGAGCATGGATCCCAGGACAAATGCCTGCAAACGAAACTGGAGCACATCTTTGCCAGCGGCTAGGGCTGCCGGCTCGTCCTCGCGGATAGCCCGCAGCACCCGTCCCCAAGGAGAGCGATAGGCCCGCTCGCTCAGCCAGTAAACCACCGCCAAGATCAGCAGCACCAAGCCCAAGTACAGCAGCGTATCCTGTCTTGGGATCCAGCCGCGAAAGGGCCGCGGAATGCGGGTGATGCCACGCACGCCGTTGGTCAGCCAGCCCTCGTTTTTCAGGATTTGGCTGATGATCTCGGCAATGCCGATGGTGGCGATGGCCAAGTAGTCGGAGCGCAGCTTGAGGGTGATCAAGCCGATCAAAAAGGCGATCGCCCCGGCGGCGACCACCGCCATGGCAAAGCCCACCCAGAACGGCAGATCGAACCCGCCCAGGTGCTCAGGGGTGGGCGGCGTCGTGGCAATGGCGCTGGCGTAGGCCCCCACAGCAAAAAAGGCCCCCACCCCAATGTTGAACATGCCGGCGTAGCCCCACTGGATATTGAGGCCCAGCACCAGCACGCCGTAGATCCCCACCAAAACCAAAAAGAAAATGGCGTAGCTCAACATCAGGCCCGTCCTCCCAACAGCCCTGTGGGCCGCAAGATCAGCAACAGCACCAGAATGGCAAAGGCCACCCCCGTCTTGTAGGCTGGGCTGAGCACCAAAGTAGAAAACTCCTCCGCCAGGCCAATCACCAGCCCCCCGGCGATGGCCCCGTAAGGGCGACCAATGCCGCCGAGGATGGCTGCAGCGAAAACGGGCAACAGCAGCCGCCAGCCCATGGTGGGGTGCAGCCGCGTATCCAGGCCCAGGAAGATGCCCGCCACACAGGCCAAGGCGGCGCCAATGGCCCAAGTCCAGAGAATGATCCGCTCCGTATCGATGCCGGTCACCTTGGCCAAGTCAAAATTGTCGGCCATGGCCCGCATGGCTTTCCCCACCCGCGTGTGCTGCAAAAACAGGTGCAGCGCCACCACCAACAGCGCCGTTCCCACCAGAATCGCTACCCAATCCGGCTTGACGCGCAGCCCCCAAAACTGCCAGGGCAACTGGATGCCGCTGCGGTACACCTGGTTGTTGGGCCCCCAGAGAATCTGCACCAAGCTGCGCAAGATCAGGGCCGTGCCAAAAGAAGAGATCAGCAAAATCACCGGCGCTTCCCGGCGCAGGCGGCGATAGACCAGTTGGTCGATCCCCACCGCACACAGTGCTGTCGCCAAGGCCGCCGGGATCCAGCTCACCTCTAGCGGCCAACCCCAGCCGACAAACGTCAGGGCAAAGTAGGCCCCCAAGGTCATCAGATCCCCGTGGGCAAAGTTGGCAAAGCGCAAAATGCCAAACGTGAGAGACACCCCAATCGCCCCCAAAGCATAGATGCTGCCCAGGACGAGGCCGTAGATGAACAGTTGCAACAGTTGGGTCACACCTGCCCCCGCAATACCCTGCCCTGATGATGCCACAGCGGGATCCCATCCGGCCCAGCGGCAGGGTAAAGCTAGGGTAGGAGAAAGCGCGCAAGAGAGAGAGCCATGCAGCCCAGTTCTTCTCGGATCCTAGGTTGGCTAGTGGTTTTGGCCCTGCTGAGCGCTGCCTGTGGTGGGCCGGAGCCACCCCCGGCCAGGGATCCCGAGGCTCCTTCCGCACCCATCTCCACCCCCCAGTTGATCTACGAAGACATCACCCTCACCCAGGCCAAACCCGATGGTGGCCTGCTCTGGCGCCTCCAGGCTCGCCTGGCCGAATACGAGTCCCCCCCAGAAAATGGCACCACTCCTGTGCAGTTGGGATCCGCCCATTTGCAGTCTATCGAGGGAGAGTTTTTCGACGCAGAGGATCGCGCCATTCGCGTCCGGGCCGAGCGGGGATCCGCCTACCCCGGCGAGCGGCGGCTGGAACTGACGGGCCAGGTGGAGGTGGAATCGGAGCGGGACAACCTGCGCCTGCAGGCAGAGCGGCTGCAGTGGTTGCCGGAACAGCGCCTCCTCGAAGCCGAGGGCCAGGTGCAGGTGGAGCTGTTGGACGGCCGGGGATCTCTGGAGGGGGATCGCTTGCGCATCGACTTTGGCCAAGCCCAGATGCAACTGGAGAATCGGGATCCGAGCCAACCGGTGCGGGCCAAGTATCGGGATCCGGAGCTGGAGCTGGCCGCCCGCCGTTTCTTGTGGGAATTTGGCGCCGGCGAGGTGCAGGCGCTGGGAGCAGTCGAGGTGGATGCCCCCCAGCAAAGGGTGCGCCTCAGCGGCGAGCAGTTGCGGGCTCCGCTGCCCCTAACCGAGCTGCGCCTGCTGGGCAACGTGAAAGCCAAAGCCGTTCGCGTTGGCGGGACGGAGTCCCTGCAAACCGGCCAAGAGTTGCAGGCCCAAGAGATCCGCTGGCGCATCGGCTCCACCCAACTGCAGGCCCTGGGCAATGTGCGCTACCGCCAGCCCGGACAAGCCCTGACCGTGAGCGGCGACAGCGGCCTCCTAGACTGGCAGGCCAACACCGCCCGGATCCAGGGCAACAGCCAAACCCAGCTCACTTTGCCCTAGGAGCCGGCGACAAAGGGCCGACAGGAGCATGTCAAGATAGTTTAAGAACCGTGTTGGGTGGGTTGTGGTGAGGAGTTCAGCAATGGCAGAGGCCGCCTTGGGGGAACGCCCCAACATTCTGTTGATCGTGCTCGATACCCAACGGGCGGATCGCCTTTCCTGCTACTGGTCAGAGGAAGAGCGGGCCCGCCAGGTGCCCACCAGCCCCAACCTGGATCGGCTGGCGGCAGAATCCACCCTCTTCGAGCGGGCCATCGCCCCCGCCCAGTGGACGATCCCCTCCCACGCCTCCCTGTTTACGGGGGAATATCCCAGCACCCACCAGACTGTCCAGGCAGACCTGGAGCTGAGCCCCGCCCTGCCCACCCTGGCGGAGCTGTTGAAACTGGGCGGCTACACCACCGTGGGCTTTTGCAACAACCCCCTGGTCGGGATCCTGAAAAACGGACTGCGGCGCGGCTTTGACACCTTCTACAACTACGGCGGGGCCCTGCCCACCCGCCCCCCCGAAGGCAATCCCTTGCCCACCCCCCTCAACCGCTGGCTGGCCGCCTACACCCAGTTTTGGCGCCGCCTCTCCTACCCGGTGCAAAACGCCTTTGCCCGCTCTGATACTCTCTTCCAACTGGCGCTGCACCCCTGGTTTGCCTCCCTCTGGACCCGGCTGATGAACTTCAAGGGCAACACGGCTGCCTCCATTGCTGACCTCAACGGTTACTTGCAGCAGATGGCCCGCCGCCAGTTGGATGGGCAAGCGCCGCCCTTCTTTTGCTTTGTCAACCTGATGGAGCCCCACCTGCCCTACTGGCCGCCGGAGCCCTTTGTGCAGAAATATGCTCCCTACTTCAAGACCAACCGCGAGGCGCGCGACTTTTTGCGGGAGTATAACGCCCAGCCCTACCGCTGGATGGCGCCCCTGCCCCAGCCGCTTTCCCCGCTGCAGGCCCAGGTGCTCAGGGACATCTACGATGCCGAGGTGGCCTACCAGGATCACCTGCTGGGATCCGTCTTCGAGACCCTGCGCCACACCGGCCTAGAGCAGAACACCCTGGTGGCCATCGTCGCCGATCACGGCGAAGGCTTAGGGGAACACGACTTTGTCGGCCACGCCTTTGTGGTTTACGAAGAGCTGATCCGCGTCCCCCTGATCCTGCACTACCCCGGCTACTTTCCAGCAGGAAAGCGCGTGGCCACCCCCGTTTCCACCCGCCGCCTCTTCCATACTCTCTTGGAAGCAGCCGGCTTCCGCCCCAGCCTTTCTCTAGCCAACGGCGCCCCCCGCGTCAGCCTCCAGCTTCGCCGCGAGATCGCCCGCCTCAGCCTGAGCCGCACCCTGGCCGGCGAGGATCCGGAGCAGGGAGTGGTGCTCAGCGAAGCCTTCCCGCCCCAGATTCTCCTGCGCGCCATGGAAAACCGCAACGACAACCTGCTGCAGGCGCGCGCCTGTTACGACACCCGCCGCGCTCTCTACGAAGGGGTGACCAAGCTGATCCAAACCGGAGATCGCCCCAGCCTCTACAACCTGGAGCAGGATCCGGCGGAACTGCAGGACTTGCTGGCGGCCGGGATCCCTTCTGAGCCGGGATCCCTTTCCCCCCAGGCTTGGCTAGACCGCCTGCGGCAAGGGCTGAGGCAGTGGTTGGAGTGGGCAGAATCGCGCCGGCCCAGCACCGCTCCTCGCCGAGTTGACATGGAAAGCAACACAGACTTGGTGCGGCGGATGCAAGAGCTGGGCTACCTGGAGTAGGAGCTATTCCAGCTCTCCCTCTTCCCCCCAATGATCCCGCAGGTAGCCGTTGAGATCATCATAGACATCGGTCTCCTCGGGATCCGGTGTTGGCCAGTCCTCGTTCTGCCCGCCGATGATGACGCGGCTGAGGTTAATGTACTCGAGGCTGAGGGTGCGCAGGGCGTTGATCAGCACATCCAGCGCCAAGGCATCGGCCGTGCCCAGGTCAAACCAGCAGCGGGCCCAGTTGCCCTTTTCTTCCAAGGATCCCATGTTGTGCATCAGGGAGGTCAAGGGAGCTGAGTCGCTGGGGTACTCCAAATAGCTCAGATCCACCTCCGCCTCTTGGGCCACCAGGCGCTCGGCGTTGAATCCCCCCAGCTTGCCCAGCACATACCAGGATTCCAGCACCTCCTTGAGGTACTCCAGCTCCGCTGGAACCGGCGGCTCCGCAAACTCAAACCAGATCCAGAGATTTCCCGGATCGCACTCGCGAAACTCCACTTGCATGGACGGTTCCTCGGCTAGGCCTAGCCATCGATCTTAATCTGGCCCAGCTTACTGGTTTCTCCCCAGAGGGCAAGGATCCTCCTGGCGTCAGCGCTTAGGGAACACCGTTCCGCTTGCGCGAGCAGCGACAGCACCTACCGTTGGGGCCTGCGGCCCGCTGACGCGAGGGGGTCTCCCCAGCCAGTTGCTCAAACGCTCCGCGCTGCTGATGCGACCAGCCGCGGCCCCTCTCCCAAGAGGAGCTAGCCCTCACCCCCAGCCCCTCTCCCAAGAGGAGAGGGGAGTTTGGGATCGAGGCGACAGGCGGTCTCATCGCTGTTGGAACGGCCATAGGGGGGAGTCTCCCTGCCCCAGACAAGGCCAAAGCATCCTATACTGTTGCGGCGGTAGAAATAAGCGGGAAGCTGCTGCCTATGTCTGAACTTCTCCCCTTGCCCTCGCTCCATAACCAGGTGGCGGTGGTCACCGGAGCCAGCCGGGGCATTGGCCGGGCCATTGCCCTTCACTTGGGGGCGATTGGCGCCAAGGTGGTCGTCAACTACGCTCGCTCCGCCGCCGAGGCCGAGTCGCTGCTGCAGGAGATCGCCGCCCTGGGGGGCGAAGGGATGGCTGTGGCCGCCGATGTCTCCCAGCCGCAGGCGGTGGAACAACTCTTCGAGCAGGTGATGGGGCGCTGGGGCCGGGTGGACGTGCTGGTGAACAATGCCGGCATGGCCCGCGACACCTTGCTGCTGCGCATGAAGCCGGAAGACTGGCAGGCGGTGCTGGATCTCAATCTCACCGGCGTCTTTCTGTGTCTGAAGGCGGCCGCCAAGATCATGGTCAAGCAGCGGCAGGGACGCATCATCAACATCACCTCGGTGGTGGGCCTGGTGGGCAATCCCGGCCAGGCCAACTACAGCGCCGCCAAAGCAGGGGTGGTGGGCCTGACCAAGACGGCAGCCCGCGAGCTGGCCAGCCGCAACATCACCGTCAACGCCGTGGCACCGGGGTTCATCACCACCCAAATGACCGAAAAACTGGATCCTGGCCCGATTTTGGCGCAGATCCCCCTGGGGCGACTGGGATCCCCGGCAGAAGTGGCGGGGCTGGTGCGTTTTTTGGCGGCAGATCCGGCGGCGGCCTACATCACCGGGCAGGTCTTCGCCATCGATGGTGGCATGGTGATGAGCTAGGCACTCTACCACGCCAGGGCTAGGCCATCGGCACGGGGTTCGGAAGCCGCAATGAAGTGATCCCCATCCCGCAAGAGGATCTGTCCCCGGCCAAAAAGACCGCAATCCTCTTCTGCGTCCACCACCTGCACTGCATGGCCGCGGGCGGAGAGTTCGCGCACCACCTGGGGCGGCACCGTGCTCTCCAGCGCCACCTGCGGGATCCCCTGATCCCACAGCACTCGCCAGCGGGGCGCATCCAGAGCCGCCTGGGGGTTCAGGCCGTAATCCACCAAATTCACCACCACCTGCACATGGCCTTGGGGCTGCATTGCCCCCCCCATGACACCAAAAGGGCCGAGGGGGATCCCTTCTCTGGATAGAAAAGCGGGGATGATCGTGTGGTAGGGGCGCTTGCGGGGGCCCACCTGGTTGGGATGGCCGGGCTCCAGGGTGAAACCCGTGCCGCGGTTGTGGAGAGCAATGCCCGTGCCCGGAACCAGCAGACCACTGCCGAAGCCATCGAAATTCGACTGAATCAAAGACACCATCAACTCACCATCAGCTGCAGCCAGGTAAACCGTTCCCCCCTCCGGCAGCCCTGGCTGGGCCAGGGGGATCGCCTCCCTCCCGATCAACTGCCGCCGCCGCTGTGCATAAGCCTTATCCAGCATCTGGGCAGGACTGACCCGCACATACTCCGGATCCGCCACCTGTCGGCTCACATCGGCAAAGGCCAGCTTCATTGCCTCAATCTGCAGGTGATAGCGCTCGCCGGCATCGTAGGAGATCCGACCCAGCTCAAAACCCTCCAAAAGGTTGAGCGCCATCAAAGCGGCAATGCCCTGCCCGTTGGGGGGGATCTCCCAGACGGTGTAGCCGCGGTAATCTGTATGGATGGGTTCCACCCAATCGGCCTGGTGCTGGGCCAAGTCAGCGGGGGACAGGAAGCCGCCCGTGGCCTCCGAGAAAGCCAGCAACTTCTCCGCCAGCTCCCCTCGGTAAAAACTCTCCCCACCGCTACGGGCAATCTCTTCTAGGGTTTGAGCATGTAGGGGGCTGCTCCAGCGCTCTCCAGCCCGTGGGGCACGCCCTTGGGGAAAGAAAACGGCCTTGAAGGCCTCGTGGCGGGGATCTGGCAGGGGCAAATAGATGGACTCCGCCGCCTGCCACAGTTGGGCCACCCGGGGAGAGACCGGAAATCCCTCTTGCGCCAGACGAAGGGCAGGCACAAACAGACGCTCGAACGGCAGCTTTCCCCAGCGCCGGTGCAAGGTCTGCCAAGCGGAAACTGCCCCCGGCACCGTCACCGCTAACCAATCGTAGGGGGGAATCCGCCCATGGTCCCGGTACCGCTCCGGCGTCAGGGCGGCTGGGCTGCGACCGGAAGCATTCAACCCGTACAGCTGACCCTCCTCCCCCCCCTCCCACACCAGAGCAAAGGCATCGCCGCCAATGCCATTGGAGGTTGGCTCCACCACCGTCAAAGCCACCGCCATTGCCACGGCTGCATCCACAGCATTGCCGCCCGCCCAGAACATCTCCATGCCCGCCATTGCCGCCAAAGGTTGGCTGGTGGCCACGGATCCCTGTCTGCCCATCACCACCCGTCGCCGCGAAGCAAACGGATAGCGATCCAGGGCCTGCCGCAAAAAAGTGGGTGCTGGAGTGGGTGCTGGCATATCGCTACGCGACGCTCTCGCGAATGGGCTGGGCTCCCTACACAGGCAGGTTATCGCTACGCGACGCTCTCGCGAACAGGAGTGCGGCCAACTCCGCAAAGCTGTCCACCACCACATCTGCCCCGGCGTGGCGCAGTTCCTCGGCGGTGAAAGCCGTGGTGAGGCCCACCGCAAAACAGCCAGCCCCCTTAGCGGCGCGGATCCCATGGGTAGAATCTTCAATCACCCAACACAACGCCGGATCCAACCCCACAGCGGCAGCCGTTTTCAGGTAAGGCTCTGGGTCGGGCTTGGCCCGCTGAATGTCTTCGGCGGTAATCACCGCGTCAAACCAGCGGTGCAGGTCGAAGCGCTGGAAAATCTGCGCTTGATCCCGGCGGATGGCCGAAGTGGTGACGGCCAGGGCAGAAAAGCGCTGGCGGCTGGCCGCCAAAAACTCCAGCACCCCCGGCACCAGGGGTACCTCTGCCAGCAGCTCGCCAAAAGCCTTGGCCTTTTCCTCGATCAAGCGCTGCACCAGCAGGGGCTGTTCCGCAGGCGGGGTGTCTGTCTGGTGTTGGACGAGGTACTCGAACATATCGCGGTCGGTGCGCCCTTTGAACTGCAGGGAGATGGGGGCCAAATCCAGGGATAGGTGGCAGCGTTGCAGGGCAATGGCTCCGGCGCGGGCATGGATTGGTTCCGAATCCACAATCACCCCGTCCATATCGAAGAGCAAGCCGGCAGTCACGTCAGCCTTCCCCTGTTGTAGGCACAGCACTTTGGATTGCATAGACATTATCGCTACGCGACGCTTTCGCGAATGGGCAAGCACGGGACAGGGATCCTCTTAACAACCATACTGCCCCGTCTCCATCCCCCAGCCACAAAAGCGGCTGGCAACCTGCCAGATGGGATCCAACACGTCGGTGAGGGCGTGGTCGCTCTCTACAGATACCAGTTGCGCCCAGGGGCGACGGGCCACGTAGTCACGGCTGGACTGGATGGGAATGATCTCGTCCCGGATCCCATGCACAATCAGGGTGGGCACAGGCCGTCGCAACGCCCCATCCGGGTAGCGCTGGGCATCGGCAACAAAGCCGTACTCCAAAGGGAGAGGGCGGCCTTCTCCGTAGTGAAACACCATGAGTTGTCCGGTTCGCTGCCAAGTCTCCACCGCCTCTGCCCCCAGCCGCGGCAGCCAATGGCCCAGAAAGCCAAAGGCCGGTGCCAAGAGCACCAGACGCTGCACGCAGGGTTGCTGCTCGGCCACCCAGGCGGCCACCAGTCCCCCCAAGCTCGAACCAATAAGGGTAACGGGAGGATGGCCCATTTGCGCCAACTGCTCAGAAACCTGCCGGATCTGGCGGGTCAAGGTAAGCTGGGCAAAGTTGCCCTGGTTGAGATCGGGCACCTGCAGAGGGATCCCAAGCTGCTGCAGCCGCTGCCGGAAAAAAGTAGCCTTAGCCGATTGAGGCCCAGAGCCGAATCCGTGCAAGTAGATGACCGCCACGATGACAGGGATCCCTAGGGGCCTGTGGCTGCCGAGAGCCAGCCTGCCCCCAACACCACGCTGATGGAGAGGAAGAGGGTGGCCACCGTCCAGGTGATGCGGTTGAGGTTCTGCTCGGCACTTTTGGAGCTGGAGAACAATTGGGCCTGGCCGCCAATGCCCGCCAGCCCATCCCCTTTGGGGCTATGCAACAACACCAGTATCACCAGCAAAACGGCCGAGGCAGACCAAAGGAACTCGAAGAAGGCTTCCATCGCAGAGGATCCCACTAGGGCACGTTGCTGAAGCTATTATCGCCTGTATCTCCACCCTGGCACACCCTGCGCTCCCCTTCCAAAATCCATTAGATTGGAGTTTCAGCGTGGGATCTCTCACTGCCAACTTTTCCCTCTCTGGGGGACGTTATACAGCCGAGCCTGACCCCGTCTTGACACTTCCCCGACTAAGGAGGGGGATTCTTACGCAGTTCAAAAACGAACTTGTAAAGGCGTTGCCAAACCGCCTCTAGACAGTTCTTTCAGTCAAAGCCCCAAGGTTCTGCTTACTTGTCTGATCGCGTCAGCGGGACGGAGTCCTTGCAGGTTGGCCGAGAGGTTGGCATCTCGCAGACGCTTGCCACCGGTCGGGTTTTTCACCGTGATTAGAGGCTCGCCTGGGAACGGTACGCCTCGTCTACACTATTGGCAAGCAACTAAAGCTGCTTACGGGCTTTTCCGCTCCGCACTAAAGTACGGGGCTAGCAAGCTATCCTTCTGTATTGCTGGTGTCCTGTATGAGCTCTCTTCCGCCTCCTCTGAGCGGGGCCATCGCGTGGCTATTGCTACTCTTGCCGTTGTGGACGGTGGCCAGAGCAGTCGCGGACTTCTTGCATCAAGCTCAACAGATGCACCGCATCCCCTGCCACAAGTGCAGGTTTTACAGCGGCGATCCCCACCTCAAGTGCGCTGTCCATCCTCAGCAAGCTCTGACAGAGGCGGCAATCGGCTGCCCCGACTGGCTTCCAATTTCTGGAGATCCTCGCCAGGGGAGCGCAGTAACCAACAACTGAGCTGCCAGAAGGTGATACTTGCGAGTTTCCCAGGGGATCCCCTAAGTGGGGGGAAACAGTCTCTGATGAACATCGCCGACAAAGGCTTCCACCGCTTCTCGGATCACCTCTCGCAGGTTGGCGTAGGCTTTGGCGAAGGGCGGGATCCGCTCGCTGAGGCCGAGCAGGTCGTGGGTGACGAGAATTTGGCCGTCGCAGGCCGGGCCAGCCCCAATCCCCAGAGTCGGGATCCCGACTTGCTGGGTGATCTGGGCAGCCAATTCCGCCGGCATGTGTTCCAAAACCAGGGCAAAGGCTCCTGCTCGCTCTAGGCTCAGGGCTTCCTGGCGCAGCCGCTCCGCCTCCGAGGGGGTTTTCCCCTGCTGGCGATACCCCCCCAGTTGATGTTTGGCCTGTGGGGTGAGGCCGATGTGGCCCAAGACCGGGATCCCTCGCTGGACCAGAAAGGCCACTGTTTCCACCATGTCTGGGTAGCCCCCCTCCAGCTTCACCCCATTCACCCCTGCCTCCTTCATCAGACGTCCTGCCGAGAGGAGGGCCTGCTCTTTGCAGACTTGGTAGCTCAAGAAAGGCAAGTCGGCCACCAAAAAGGCTCGTTCTACGCCGCGGCGCACTGCCTGGGCGTGGTGGATCATCTGTTCCAGAGTCAGGGGCAAGGTGCTGCTGTGCCCCAAGCTGGTCATGGCCAGGCTGTCGCCTACTAAGATCAAGTCGATCCCGGCCCGATCCAAGATCTGCGCTGTGGCGTAGTCAGCAGCCGTGAGGGCCACCAACGGTTGACCCGCCTGTTTGGCCTGGCGAAAGTGGTGAATGGAAAGGGCAGCCATACCTCTATGATCTCATTTGCCCCGCCATTTCCGGCTGGTCGGGCCGTACCCCCCAAGGGCTTTGGCCCTGGGGTGCTTGGCCAGCTTGCATCTGCCCCATTCCACGAGAGGGGATCCGGGCAGGATAGCCCGTTTGCCGCTAAGATGGTAAAGCCCTATGCAGACTGGAAGGGTGACAGAGTGGTTGATTGTGACGCTCTCGAAAAGCGTTGTGGCCGCAAGGTCACCGTGGGTTCGAATCCCACCCCTTCCGTCCTCGATCAATCCAATGGCGCTCAACGCTGCCAACGCCCGCTAGGGTCAGCATCCGGCCCTCTCCACCTCCGCCAAAGCCCCCGGCAGCCCTGGACTGGCTGGGATCCCTCGCTTTATTAAGTCCCACCTCAGCTTCCTGAAACCTGGATCTCAGGAGGGCACCTTTGCGGATTGGCCCGGCAGGGCTTTCGAGGACTTGTCGCTTAACCGGTCTTCTTGGCTCCCATGTTCACCGCCCCTGCTCTGCAAGCGCAACTGCATCCCCTCATCCAGCGCCTTTCGGAGGCGATTCTGAGCATTTGGGGATCCCACCTCAGCCTGGCTCCCTATGCCCTGCCGGCGGAGCTGGGCTATGTGGAGGGCCGCCTGGAAGGCGAGAAACTGCAGATCGAAAACCGCTGCTACCAAGGGGATCCCTTTCGCAAGCTGCACCTGGAGCTGGCCCAGGCCGGGCAAAGCCTGGATATCCTCCACTGCGTCATGTTTCCGCAGCCGCAGTACCCGCTGCCGCTGTTTGGCTGTGACATTGTGGCCGGCCGCGGCCAGGTGAGCGCCGCCATCGTCGATCTCTCGCCGGTCACCCCCACTTTGCCGGATCCCTACATTCAAGAGCTGGAAGCCTTGGGAGCTCATCTCGCCCCTTTCCAAAACCGGCGCCAGTTGCCGCCGTGGGGGACGATTTTTTCTCCCTACTGCCTGTTCATCCGGCCCGGCGATGAGGCGGAAGCCGACCGCTTTTTGTATTTTGCCTGCCGTTACCTGGAAATCCACTGCCGGCTGGCGCAACAGATCCCCCCGCAGACAGATCCTGTCCAGATCCTGGCCCACTACCAAGGGCAGCAGCGCTACTGCAGCCAACAACAGCAAAACGACCGCACCCGCCGCGTTTTGGAAAAAGCTTTTGGCCCCGCCTGGGCCGAGCGCTACCTGAGCACCGTCCTTTTCGATTTGCCCCCCAGTCCTATGCAGATCTAGTGCCGATTAGACGGGATCCCCTTGCAGCCGCTGCTGGATGCTCAACGCCAATTTTTGCCCTAGGAACTCCGGCAGGGTTGGAGTTGCATCCGGCCCCAGCAAGTAGAAAATGAAGCGCGTCTGCTTGCGGCGGAGCATCAGATTGAGGTGAACAACGGTCAACTCCTCCTGCGCCAGAGCGGTCATCACCCGGTAAAACACGCCCGGCTGGTTGTCCACATCCACCAACAGCGTGGGCAGATGAAACACCGGGTCAAAATAAAAAGAAACCTGGGTGTCTTTCAAGCCGGCCTTGAGATCAAACTCCAGCGCCAAGGTTTCGTGAACGGGAAACACCCCCGCCAAGCACTCGTGAATAGCCCGTTCTAGGTTGAGCTTGGTCTGGGCAGAAAGGCTGTGGCCATCGCGCGAGACGGTGACGCGGATAAACACCAAGTGCGGTGAGTAGATCTGCCCGTAAAGGTGGATGCCGTGCACCGAGAGATTGAAAGCGGTGAGCACCCCAAACAGGTCGCTGAGCAGAGAAGGGCGGTTGCGATAGGCCAGACAAACCACCGTCTTGCTGCGCTCGTCCCGCATCTGTACCACGGCCTTGCGGGTTTGGTAGAGGGCATAGGCCAAGCGCAGATTTTGAGCCTGCACCTCGCTGCTGACGAACTGGCTATAAAAAGGCGGAAAGCTGCGGTTAAAGCGCTGCATGAGAGCCGTTCGCGCCAGCGGGACGGAGTGCTTGCGAGTGCTGACTGCGAGCGGCTGGGGATCCTCGTGGCCAGCCCTTTCCCCTCTGGCAAGAGGAGCCACCTTCGGCTGCTGCGCTGACTGCTCGGTTGACATCGACTTTGCCGCCTGCATTGCTTCCTCTCCATCGTTACTCAGCATGCCCCGGCCAAACCTCATCTATCAGTAAAATCACTGAGGCTGGAAAGCACGTCAACGCTGTACCCAATTCTTGTTCAATGCTTTTGGATTTAATCTATCTCACAAGGCCGAGCTGGGCATCCAAGGAACCGCTGAGGGCCATCCCCCAATTGGGGGGAAGTCCATCCCTGCGTCGCTGCCAAGCCGACGGGTGTGCGCCTTCAAATCCCAGACCAACCAGGAACAGTGGGGCAGGCTCTTAAAGCCTAAACTATGAATTGAGGGGAGAACTGCAATTTTTGATATAGAGTGCTGGATTAAGTGCTAGCCTGCTGGCAACTTGGAGCGCTATTCTGTTAGCCAAAACTTCGGTTTTCCTTAGGTTTGTTGAAGGGATCCCCGTGAGCACAACCGTTGCCGACCCCAGCCTGCTCTCGCCTGCCCAAGCGCCGGATCCCGGTGGGGCCTGGTGGGCTCTCAACATCATCGCTTCCCCTGCCCAGGAGGATCAGATCTTTTGGCGGCTGGAGAGCTTTGGCTGTCAGGGCATGGCCAGCCAGGCTCATGGCGAAGATCGAATCAGCATTCACGCCTATTTGCCCTGGTTCCGCGCCACCCTTTTGGATTTGGCCGCTCTGGCGCTGCGCCTGCGGCAAGACGCCCTTGTGGCTGGCCAGCCCATCCCCAAACTGCGCTGGGAACGCATAGAAGCGGAGGATTGGAGCAACAGTTGGAAGCAGCACTGGCAGCCCGAGCCAGTTGGGGACAAGCTGCTCATCTGTCCGGCCTGGCTGGATCCCCCCCCCCATCCCGGTCGTCTCCTGTTGCGGCTGGATCCGGGCATGGCCTTTGGCACGGGCACGCACCCCACCACCCAGCTCTGCCTGGAGGCTTTGGAGATGCGCCTGGGGGCGGGCACAGAGGGGGTAACAGTGGCCGATGTGGGCTGTGGATCGGGCATTTTGTCGGTGGCGGCGGCTCTTTTGGGGGCAAAGCGGGTGTTTGCGGTGGACATCGACCCGCTGGCGGTGCAGGCCACGCTCCACAACCGCGACCTCAACGGCCTCACCGATCGCATTGTGGTGGCCCAGGGGAGCCTGGAGCACATTCCCGAGATGGTGGACGGGCTGGTGTGCAACATTCTGACGGACGTGATCCTGGATATGATCCCAGAGTTTGGCCTGGTGGTGAAAAAGGGGGGGTGGCTGATCCTCAGCGGTATCCTCCTCGAGCAGGCCAAGTTGGTGGCGGAGATGTTGGAGGCCAACGAATGGGCGGTGGCAGCCCTCTGGCGACGGGGAGAATGGTGCTGTCTGAACGCACGCATGACCTGAGTTCTCTGCCCCGCCTGGCCATCGACCCGGCTCAACGGGATGCCGGCGGTGTTCTCCGTTTAACCGGCCCGCAAGAGCACTACTTGCAGCGGGTGCGCCGCCTCAAGCCGGGGGATCCGTTCTTGGTTTTGGATGGCTCCGGCAAGCTGTGGCTGGCCCATTGGCAGCCGCAGGGATCCCAGGTTATGGGCGAGGTGGAGGCGCTGCCGCGGGAGCTGCCCGTTTATTTGCATCTGGGCTTGGCAGTGGTCAAGGGGCCGGGGTTTGACGAGGTGTTTCGCCAGGTCACCGAGCTGGGAGCGGCGCGCATTACCCCTCTGCTGACGGAGCGCACCGTGGTGGAGCCGGGATGGGGCCGGCGGGAACGCTGGCAGAAAATTGTGCAGGAGGCCGCCGAACAATGTGAGCGGCTGCGCTGGCCCCAGGTTGATCCCCCTACCCCTTGGACAAGTTGGCTGGCCGAGCTCAAAGCCGATTGGTGGGGCATTGCTGTGGCGCGGGAGAACGCTCCCCTCCTGCTGCAAGCCCTGCCGAAGCTGAGGCTCTCGGAGAGGGATCCCGTCTTGGCGGTGGCCATCGGCCCAGAAGGCGGCTGGACGGAGGCCGAGCGCCGTCAGGCGGAAGCCCATGGCGGAGTGCCGGTTTCCCTGGGCACCACCATTTTGCGCTCCACCACCGCCGCTGTGGCTGCCAGCAGCCAAGTGGCCGCCACCTACTCCTGTTGGGGTTTAGCTCAGGCTCAGCTTGCCCCGTCGGCAATGGGGAACGCGGCTGCCGATAGCCGATAATCGATAATTGAGTTGATAGGAAAAAACTGACGCCGACCATTGGCGCAGCAAGCCGTGGTTCTGGGCGGGGGAGAACAGGCATGGAGATGATCCAGGCGGTGCGCGGCACCCGAGATATCCTGCCGCAGGAGGTACGGCTTTGGCAGCAGGTGGAGGCCAGCGCCCGCGAGATCTTGGGGCGAGCCAACTACCAGGAGATCCGCACCCCGATTCTGGAGCTGACAGAACTCTTTGCCCGCAGCATTGGCAGCGCCACCGACGTGGTGGGCAAGGAGATGTACTCCTTTAGCACCCGCGGCGAGCAGGAGGTGAGCCTGCGCCCCGAGAACACCGCCGGCGTGGTGCGGGCCTACATCCAGCATGGGTTGCAGGTGGCCGGCGATGTGCAGCGCCTCTGGTACTGTGGGCCGATGTTTCGCTATGAGCGTCCCCAGGCGGGGCGGCAGCGCCAATTCCACCAGTTGGGGGTGGAGCTGCTGGGCAGCCGCGATCCCCGCGCCGATGCCGAGGTCATCGCCTTGGCCTGGGATCTGCTGCGGGCAGTGGGGGCGGAAAACCTCACCTTGCGGCTCAACTCCCTCGGGGATCCGCAGGATCGGCGGGCCTATCGCCAAGCCCTGGTGGACTACCTTACCCCTTTGAAGGAAGAGCTGGATCCGGACTCCCAGGAGCGCCTTGTCCGCAACCCGTTGCGCATCCTCGACAGCAAGGATCCCCATACCCGCACCATTGCTGAACAAGGGCCCAAGCTGCCCGATTACCTCAGTGCTGACTCGCGGGCCTTCTTCGAGCAAGTGCAGGCCCATCTCCAAGCCCTAGACATTCCCTATGAGCTGGATCCCTACCTGGTGCGCGGCCTGGACTACTACACCCACACCGCCTTTGAGATCGTCTCGCCGGAGCTGGGATCCCAGAGCACCGTCTGTGGGGGTGGCCGCTACGACGGTCTGGTGGAGGAGCTGGGCGGGCCTCCCACCCCGGCGGTGGGCTGGGCCATCGGCCTGGAGCGGCTGGTTTTGCTGCTGCAGAAGAAACAACAGGAGATTCCGCCAACATCGGTCGAGGTTTACGTGATCTCCCGCGGCGCCAAAGCGGAGGCCCAATCCCTTCAGATTGCCCAAGCTCTGCGCCAAGCCGGCTTCTGCACCGAGCTGGATCTGAGCGGCAGCGCTTTCAGCAAGCAGTTCAAGCGGGCCAGCCGCAGCGGTGCGACCTGGGCTGTCGCGCTGGGGGATGCGGAAGCTGCGGCCGGGGAGGTGCAGCTCAAGCACTTGCCCACGGGGCAGCAGCAAACCCTCTTGCAAGCTGACCTGGTGAAGTATTTGGTGTCCCAGAGGTGAGGGAGCGATGTTGAGTTTTTGGGTGCGGCGCAACGGCCGAGAAGACTGGCAGCCGGTACCAGCCGAGGGAGCCATTCTGGAAGAGGACACCTACACCATCGTTGCCCGTTCTCCCCAGCCCCACTTCACCATCACAGTGGAAGTCCGCCAGCGCCCTCTGCCGACCGAAAATAGCGGATCCCCAGCGGTAGCCAACCCCAAGACAGCCGCCTCGCTCATGCAAACCCGTTCTGTTCGCACCAACGAGGAGGGGATCGGCGTCATCCTGCCGGCCACCCACCTCGCCCCTGGTTTTTGGGAGTTGCACTGCCGAGATGCCGATTTGATCGCCGAGTTATTTGGCGAGGCGGAGCTGAACAATTGCCTGCGCTTCCAGGTTGTGCCCGCCCCGGTGCAGCGGAAACAGGCACTATCCCCGGCGGCCCAAGAAGTCGCGTCTGAACCTCCTGAGCTGGCTCAGAAAAAAGAGGTTGCCATCCCGCCAGAGCTGTTTTCCCTGATGCACAGCGAATTGGAGGGATCTCCGGGGGAAGTGCTGGTGGTGACGGGGCGGATTGGCTGTAGTGGCGAGCTGCGGGTACGAGTTTGGCAAGAAGATGAAGGGGAGCAGAGCCCGGTTTTCGAGGGGCAACGGCTGATTCAATTTCCGACTGAAGCCCGGACGGCAGTGTTCAGCATTCCCATCACCCTGCCGAGCCATACCTGGAGCCGTCCGCTGCGGGGGGAACTGCGCCTCACTCCCTCTTCCTGGTCGGATCCAGAGCCGCTGCGGATCTCCTTTTCCGTTCGCTGTCGCGGCCAGGGGGAAGTCCTCCCACCCTCCCCAGGGATCCCTGCCGGTCAGCAGCGGCAAGAAGAAACGCCAGCCGCAGCCGGCAGTTCTTCCCCGCCCTCACCCTTGCTGTCCCCCGAACGCACCCTGCAGAAGTTGTTGCGCATCTCGCAGCGCAGCGCCCCTGCGGAAAAAGAGGAGGCTGGAGAAGTTTTGGGCCCGCTTCAGCCAGAAGAGCTCCCAGCCTCCCTAGCAGACACCGCGCCCGAACCTGCCGCCCAACCTGAGGTTGGGCCAGTGCCCATCTCATCCTCTTCTCCACCACCCCAACCTGAGCCACCTCGCGAGGAGGCGGTTCCGCCGCCACCGCTCGCCGCCGCCAGTCCGGGAACCTCGCCTCTTTCCCCGCAGGTGCCGGGAGCTTGCCCGGCGCCGCAACTGGTGGTGCCTGAGCAACTGCGGGCAGGTGACAACTTCGATGTAGTGCTGCGTTTGCCGGCTTCCGTCAATTCTGCCAGTAGCTCCACCGCTCAGCCTCCTTTGTGGATTAAGTTTTGGGTCAAGCACGGTCACACCCGCTCTTTGGTGGATGGCCCCCGGTGGTTGTTGGACTTCTCCCGCGACGAGCAGGGGCGGTGGCAAGCCCTCACCCGCATGACCATCCCCCCTGGCGTCCCTGAGCTCATCTTCGAGGCTTGGGCCGTCAGCCCGGATCGCCAGCAGCAAAGCGACCGCGTGACGGAGCGCCGTTCTATCCTGCCTTAGGGAGTGACCAGTCTCTAGTCTTGAGCAGACCGCACCATCAGCACGGGGCAGCCGATGTGCACCCGCACATAGTCGGAGATGGAGCGCCCCAGCAGGCGATCCAAATCGGGGATGCTGCGGGCAATGCTGGGCCGGCGATCTGGGGATCCCATCACCAGCAGGTCGGCCTTGCTCTCTTCCGCCAGGCGCACGATCTCGGCGCCGGGATCGCCGACCGCCGTAAACACCCGGTGGGGGATTTGGCGGCTTTTGAGGGTGGCAATGGCCTTATCCAAAGCCTCGTCCCGGCCTTGGGCATCGGCATCCAGTTGCACAGAGGCTAGGAAAATCTGGGCTCCCGGGATGCCGGCCACTAGATCCAGGGCCGTGGCAAAGGCGGCCTGGGCAGCGGGGGAGTTGTTGAGGGCCACCATGACGTGGCTGGGGTATTTGACGTAGGCGTCGTCTTTGACCAGCAGCATGGGGCAGGAGGCGAGCTGGAACACGTATTGGCTGACCGAGTTCTGCAAAATGGCCATGATGCGGTTGCGCCCCCGGGATCCCATCACAATCAGCGGATTGGGCAGGGACTCGGCCACCTGCAGCACCACCACCTTGGGATCCCCTTCCACCAGTTGCGTGCCGATCTTTAGCCCTGGGCGGGGGGGGAAAGTCTGCAGGGTTTGGGCCAGCAGTTCCTGCCCCTTTTGCCAGGCAGCCCGCATCTCCTCGGCAGAAGTCTGGGAAGGCACCGCATGCAGCAGCGTCACGTGGCACTGGGCAAAGGCCGGCAAGGACAGGAGAGTATGCACCATCTGCTCGGTGGGGCCGCTGCCGTCGATGGCGGCAATGATGTTCTCAAAGCGAGGCATGGGATCCGTTCTCCAGGCCAAGGTTTGCCAAGACTCATCCTAGATCTGGCTCTGGGGATCCCTGTTGCCGAGGTGGATATCCCGCAACATTTTGTTGGGTTTTAGTAACTTAGCCACACATAGCCGGTGAAGCCGCCGCCGGCATTGGTGTTGCGGCCCGTCAAAAACTGAAACCCGCCCAACCCCAGGGTCAGCCCCCCCTCTAGGCGCCAGTTGAGCTGGCCGGAAAGCTTGAGGCTATCGTAGTCGGGATCCTGCACTGTCACATCTCCAAAGAGCAAAGGGGCGCCGTTGCCGAGGGTAAAGTCGCCATCCAGGGCCACAATGGCCTGCACCTCAGGGCTGAGATCCGCTCCAAAGGTCAAGTTGGCTTTGAGGCGGTCGCCCGGATAGCCTAGGTAATCCCGCAAGGTGAGGCAGGAGTCGAAAAAGGCAGGCAGGGATCCCAACTGGGTATTGGCCGCCACCCCAACTTTGAGATCGTAGCCGAAAACACCGTACCCCAAGGGCAGGGGGATGTCTCGGGTGGCGTATCCCGGCGGGATCAAGGCCGTCAATTGGGCCGAAAGGAAGGGATCCCCGTTCCCCCAAGTATGGCGCAGGCCCAGTTCCAGATCCCGCAGGCCCTGGTTGCGCTGGGTAACGGTGTCAGCCCCGCTGGCAAAGCGATTTTCGATGAAAACGTAGCTGGTGTTGAGGTTGAGAGTGAGCTGATCGCTAAGGCCAGTCTCGGCGAAAAGGTTGAGGCGGGTTTCTCCGTACTCCGAAAGGGCCGGCTGCAGGCGTCCCCCCTGATCAAAGCGGGTGCGGGGTTGGTACACCTCAGGCTGCAGCGAGAAAAACGTTTTCCCTTCTCCGCGAGGAAAGCCACAGCCTGCCCAGGCTGGCAGCTCCAGACCCAAGACAAGGCTTAGGCCCAGCAGCCAGCTTCTTGCTATGGCAAAAGGCTTCATCTGGGGATCCCCAACAACAGCGCCGGCAAGGGGGATTGTATCTGCCAAAGGCCGTTTTGGGTCCTCGTCTCCACGGCTACACCCTCCTGGCAACAGCCGGCAAACCCACGCGGGCCCGAAATTGCCGCGCTGCCGTCAGCGCTCCATAGGGATCCCCCTTGTAGAGGCCGTAGTGCATGAGAGACATGCGCCGCAGCCCCAGTTGCGACACCTCCTGCAGCCACTCCCGCCGGCTCATGATGGCAAAGTCCACCTGGACCGTGTCGGCCCGACCGCCGTTGGGGTGCTTGTCCTTAATCGATGGCTCGTAGTGGGCCAACATCAGGTTGGAGTGGATGGGGGCAAAGAGATGGCAACAGAGGCGGATCTGCTCAGGGTTGCCCGGATCCGGCCCGTTCAGCTCTGGGTTAAACTCCCCTGGCCGCCGCTGGCGCATGGACTGGAAGGCAATCCCGTCCATCTGGCTCATCGTCTCGGCAAAGGGCTCCACCATGCTGCGCCCCGACCCGCGCTGGGGATCGTCGAAGGTGGCAATCCACCCGCCCCAACAGAGGGCCACTTCGGCCTCTGGCAAACGCTCCTTGATGGCCTGGCGAGCTCCTAGGACGCTGCGCATGAGAGCCTGGTAGTAGGGGGCAGTGTCGGCGTTGTAGGTATCGGCAGGGATCCGCCAATAGGAAAACTCCGTGGCCAGGCTCCAATAGGTAGGGCGGCCTTGGGGGTTGGCTTGGGCAATATACCCCGCCAGCTCGGCTACGTCTTGGATAAACTGCTGGGAGATGTGGTAGTCGCCGCAGGGGCGGTGGGTGTCGTCTTCCCAGGTGATGATGTGGAGGGTATAGCCCCGCTCAAACCACTGCCGCAAAAGCCCGGCCTGGTGCCAGTTGCGCCAGAAGGAGAGATCCCCCTGGCGGTGGTCAAAGCTGTTCAGCCAGCCGCTCAGGAAATGGGGATCCCACCCCTGCGCCACTGCCGCCACCTGCGGATCCGACTCGATTTCCCAGAGGAAGCGACCGGGATCCTCGCCAATGCCCACCTGCCAGCGGGCCAGCAGCTCTGACAAGTTCATGCTTCCCGTCTCGGCATTTTCCGGGCTGCGACTCCCCTGCTGACTCAAAAACTCCTGGCCACAGCCGGCAACCCCATAGGCAGCCAGCAGCGCTCCGCCCATCTGCAGCACCTGTCGCCGCTGCCAGGATCGTCTCCTTTTCATCTCCTCTCCTCCTGCGGTTCCTCTTGGTGTTGGCGAGCCCACAGCCGCACTTGGGGGGAGCTATAAACCTCCCTGAAGCCCGGCAGCCCCTCAAAATTGAGCTCAGGCCAAAATTGCAGGATGCGATCGGCGCTCCGCAAGGGATCCGCCAGCCCCGCTACCAAGAGGTAGTCCACCCTTTCCTGGGGATGCTGAAGGGCCAGGGCAAACTCGTACTGGTGAGGAGTAAGGAAAGAGCGGGGATCCCTTGCCCAAAAGATAGCCTCAAAGTGGATGTCGTCGTCCACCAGCACTTTTTGTCCGGGCAACAGGTGGCGATAGAGATACTGCCCAACCTGGCGCTTTTCCTGCCGCAGCCTCCGCCAGTCTTCTAGGGCTTGCCCAGCAGAGGTTACTTCATACAGGTTTTGGGCAGCTTCCAACTCGCCACTAAGGGGCACTACCCCTGCCACCAGCCGCTCCCAGAGATCCCGCTCCTCGGCCACCAGGGGCATGAGGAAACCCGGCTCTTGGCTCACCCCATAACCGGCAGTGAGGCAGTTCAACCCCAAGAGGGCAGTGATCAACAGGCGCTTAGCCCAGCCGGGGCCGGCTCCGCGACACAAGTAGGCGCCCATCAGCAAAGGCAGCGGCACCCAGAAAAGGCCAAAGCGGCTCAGCTCCGGCAAAAACAGCCCCTGCCCTAGAGAAGCCAGCAGGATGACCAGCGGCATCCCCCAGACCAGAACCCATACCCAGCGACCCGGGCCTCGGCCCAGCAGGGATCCCAGCCCCAACAGCAGATAGGCAGGGGCCAGCACCGCCAGCCATTTCCCAGCCTCCAGCACCCCCCGCCAGCCACCCGCCTGCTGCAAGTCTTCCCGCAATTGCGGCAGCCGCAGACCGCTGCCCACCTGGTAGGTGAAAGCCCAGGGATCCCCTGCCGACAGCCAGTTCACGTACAGCCAGCTCAACATCAGGGCCAGGCTGATAAACCCTGCCACCAGCAGCGAAACCAGCCGAAAACCCCAGGACTGTTTGCGAAAAGCCAACAGCAGCATCCCTGCCACCCAGGGCAGCAGCCACCCACTTTCCCAACGCAGCACCATCAGGGGCCCCAGCGCCAGCCCAATGAGCAGTAGCCGTAGCGCAACGGGCAGCTCGCCAGGATCCGCCGCAGTCTCTGACCTGGCCCGCTCCTCTCTACTTACTCTACTTAAAGGAAGCAGCAGGGCCATGTTCACCCCCACCAACCCCGCCGTAGCCGTCCAAACGGGGCTGCGCAGCAACATCAAGATCAAAGTCGGCTGCACCATCATCAACAAGCCCCACAGCCAGCGCCACCCCACCTCCACCGGCAAACGGCGCAACTGCCGCCACACCCAGCCCAGCACCAGACAGCCCAGGACAGTCTGCAACACCAGTGGGGATCGTCCCAGAATGGCCGTGGCCAGCACCAGCGAAGGGGGAAAAGTGGTGCCCACAATGGGCAGGCGCGGATCCGGCCCCAAGGCCGCCACGGATCCCTTATAGCCAAGAAACTGCATCTCCAAGCTCACCCAGCCCCAGCCCTCCTTCAGACCCCAAAGAAGAATGGCCAGCAGCAGAAACGGGATCCCGGTAGACCCGAAGAGCCGCAAGAAAGCCCTGAGCTTGGTGAGAAACATGGGTTGCTTTAACAACTTCAAGAAGTTAGAAGGCAACTCATTCAACAGCGAATCAAGCCTTAAGAGTTGTCTGATGAGAACAAGTTTCAGAAAAAGTATGGGGATGGGCTGACGTGTCTGGGAACTGGACACAGGGCTAGATTAGCATTCCCTGGCCTGAGAGACTTTATCTACGAGTTTTGGCGTAGGCCAATTCAGCCATATTGTCGATGAGGAGGTCTCGGACGCTGAGAAAGAATGAGGGTGATTTGCGAGGACATGATCTTATGTTACGGGCTGTGCGGGACGTGAATGATGCAGCAGTTCCAGCGCTTGAGCTGGTACCCTCTCAAGCAGAAACCCGTCCTTGGGGATCCTTCTGGGTTTTGGATGAAGGCCCGATGTACAAGATCAAGCGCATCGAGGTGAAGCCTGGCCATCGGCTCAGCCTGCAGATGCACTACCACCGCAGCGAGCACTGGATCGTGGTCAGGGGCACAGCGAAAGTGACCCGTGGAGAAGAGGTGATGCTGCTGAGCTCCAACGAGTCCACCTACATTCCCCCCTGCACCAAGCACCGCCTGGAAAACCCCGGCACCCTTCCCTTGGTGTTGATCGAGGTGCAGAACGGGGAGTACCTTGGGGAAGACGACATCGTGCGCTTTGAGGACGACTACGCCCGCCAGTAAAGGGATCCCCTGGGCATCCGAATCCACGATTTGTGCGTACAGACCCCGAAAGCTTACAGATTTCTGCATGTCGGACAAACTTGGGTCAGGTGGGCCAAGGGGCTTGCCTGCACTAGACAAGTGAGGGATAAGCAAGAGGGGGTCAAGGTGACGCAGAAGGCAAGGCAGTGGGCTTTGTGGGTTGCCGGTTTGCTTTGGTGTTGCGGGCCGACGGCTGTCCACGCAGCGGAAGTCATTTCTCTGCAAAGGCTGGGCTACGACCGCTCGGTGCTGCTGCAAGGAGCTAACCCGCGTCTAGATATCGGGATCCCTGCCCCCCTGAACGGTGTTGACCCTGAGGCCAGCTTTGTGCAGTTGCGCCTGACTCCCTCGCCGGTGCTCAAGCCCACGTCCACGGTGCGGGTGCTGATCAACGAGGAGCTAATGGGCCTTTTTCTGGTGCGGGACCTGCGGCAGGAGCCGGTGGTGCGGGTGCCCATCCCCAGCTTGGCCGCTGGCGAGCGCTTTATCACCTTGTCGGTGCAGCCTTTCCTGAGCATCAGCGACGATATTTGCGCCGACTTGAATACCGGCAATTTACTGCTGACGGTAGGGCGGGATAGTTTCTTTGAGCTGGCGCCCCTCGTTCCTGATGCCACGGTGGCCGGTTTTCTGGGCCGGCTGTACCCTCAGGTTACTTTAGTAGTGCCGGCCAATCCTTCCTCTGAGACGGCGGAAGCAGCTCTGTGGCTGTACAGCCTCCTTTCTCACCTGTTTCCGCAAACGCCTATCCTGTGGAGCAATCGTCCGGCGCAAGGGCCACAGGTGATCTTGGAGCCGGCGGACTTCACCCCCCACTTGCAGCATCAAATTACCCCAGAGGGATCCCGACTGCGAGTGGCCGCCCGCCGGGAAGCTATTCTTGCTCTCTATGAAGAATGGAAGCGGGCGGGGCTGGTCAGCCGCGGCATCCAGGTGACAAGGGTGGCGGATCTGGAGAGAGCGCTCAGGGCCAACCGCCTCAGCCTGCGAGAGCTGGGGATCGTGGATCCCATGTTGCGGGGGTTTGGCAGCCAGTCTTTGGTCTTCAACTTCAGCCTGTCCCAATTGGGGGGGCGGCCGCGGGATCTGGCGGCGCAACTAGACGTCATTATGAACCCGGTGGATGGCCGAGTGGGGGATCGCCTCACCGGCTACGTGTTCTTGAATGGCGTTCTGTTGCGCACCTACAACCTGACAGGCCGCACCCAGCTCAACGAAACTGTGACCCTGCCCACCCGCCTGCTGCGCCGCTTTAATCAACTGGAGCTCCGCTTTGACTATGGCGCCAGCCCCGGTAATTGCCAGGGATCCCTGACTCCGCTGACTTTGCAAGTGCGCTCGGATAGCTCTGGCTTTATCTGGAGCGGCTACCAAGCCCCCACTGGCGAGCTGCAGGAGATCCCGGCGGTGCTGCAGGGATCCGGACGGGTTGGGCTGGGGGATCCCCAGTTGCTGCCAGCTACTGCTTATCTCTTGGGTGCCCTTGGTCGTCTGTCGGCACAGCCCTTGTTGCCCACCCTCCAGTTTTTGCCGGAGGGGAAATCCCAACTCCAAGCAGAGAACTTTGCCTGGCAGATAATCGTGGCTGGGCCAGATCAGGTGGAGCTGAATAGCCCCATCCGGCTGGGATCCCAGTTTGAAATCATCAATCCCCTCAACCAGCAGGTTGCCCTGGCAGCTCAGCCCCAGGAGAATCTCGGCCTTTTGCAATACTTTCTCCTCCAAGGCAAGCCCACCCTTTGGCTTTCCTGGTGGGGATCTGACCCGGCTTTGGCAGAGCGCCTCAGCCGCGGCCTTGCCGATCCGCGCACCCGCCTGGCCAACCAGCTACAGGGAAACGTGCTCACCGCCTATGCCGCTGCCCCCGATCTCACCCAAGTACAGAGCTGGGATCTCACTCCTCAAGGCTATCGAGTGCGCTACCCAGGCCGCTTCAGTTGGCAGCTCCTGTTGTGGCAGTACCGCTACTGGCTGGTGCTAGTGCTGGCTCTCCTGCTGGCAGTAGGGGCCTGGAATACCTACCAACGCTTGGCCCGCCGCCCCGAATCCCCGACCCTCTCCTAGGGAGGCTAGTCATCGACTTCTGCTTGAGCCAGACTGAAGCCAAACCCAAACTTCGAGGCCATGCTGCAGTCGATTAAGTCCTGGCTGGTGCAGACAGGCTACCTCACCCGGCAGCAACTGGCGGAAGCCGAGGAGTACCGCGAAGCAGTGGGCTGCTCTTTGGCCAGGGCTCTTTGGAGCTTGCGGGCCATGCACCCCTCCAAGTTTGCTCATCTCTGCTGCCAGATCTTGGATCGGCCCAAGCTAAGAGACTGGCTGCTCGAGCATCCCCTCGACCTAGAGCTGCCTTGGCTGATCGAGCCTATCGATCTGGTGCCGGTGCGCTTTTTGCCCTGTGGCTGGCTCGACCCGCAAACCGTTGTCGTGGCCACTGAAGAGCCGGGCTACCCCGGCGTTTGGCAGGCTGTGAAACGCCTGTGCCCGGAAGCAGAAAAACTCTGGGAGATCCCAGCCACTGAAAAGCAGATCCTGACGGTCATCCTTGAGCGCAAGCTGGCCGCCGATCTGCTGGGCAGCCGTCTTACCTTAGAGCAGTGGCAGCAGGCTTTGGAGATCTGCCGCCGCACCGGCTCCAGCCTGGGGCAGGTGCTGACCCGGCTGAGCTACCTCTCCACCCCCGAGTATCTCAGCATCCTAGCCCATTTGCTGGGCTACCCAACGGTCTCGCAACTGATGGGAACGGGGCTGCTTCATCGGGAGGAGAATCTGAGCCAACAGTTTGATCCTGAGCTGATGATGCGCCACCTGTTCTACCCCCTAGCCTGGGCAGATGAAAATGCTCTGATGGTGATGGTGAATGACCCCCTGGACTGGGCGGTGGATGAGATCCTCTACGCTTGGCGGCCAGGCTTGCGAATTGAAAAGGTGCTGGGCAGCGAGCAGGATATCACGCAACTGCTCAGCCAGGATCAAGGACCTAAGCTGAGCCAAGAAGCTGTGTACAAGCTCATGGCCCGCCTGCCGGAGGAATCGGCCTCGCGGGTGTTTACCCCCTCTCAGATTGCAGTGGGCTACGGCCTGCTGCTGCTGTTGCTCTGGGGGTTGGCCACTGCTCCCTGGACGACTCTGACCATTTTGGTGCTGCTGATCAATCTTTTTTACGTCGCTTCGATCCTGTTCAAACTGCTGCTCAGCCTAGTGGGATCCGCCGATCGCTTCCACCAGATTACCGATGAGGAAGTAGCCGCTTTGGATGATCACGACTTGCCTATCTATACCATTCTGGTGCCGGTCTACAAAGAGCCGGAAGTAATGCCGATTTTGATCAAGTCTCTCTCCAAGCTGGATTACCCCCACGAGCGGTTGGATGTGCTTATTCTGTTGGAGGAAAACGACCGAGACACCATTGAGGCAGCTCGAGCTGCCAAGCCCCCCCGCTACGTGCGCCTGCTCATCGTGCCAGATAGCAAGCCCAAGACCAAGCCCAAAGCTTGCAACTACGGCCTGGCTTTTGCCCGTGGCGAATACCTCACCATCTACGACGCTGAAGACATTCCAGATCCAGACCAACTCAAAAAAGCAGTCATTGCCTTCCGAAAAGGGGATCCCAGCTTGGTTTGCGTCCAGGCTGCCCTTAACTACTTCAACCGCAACGAGAACTTCCTCACCCGCATGTTCACCCTGGAGTATTCCTATTGGTTCGACTATCTGCTGCCGGGTTTGGAAACTCTCAGAATGCCGATCCCCCTGGGAGGCACTAGCAACCACTTTCGCACCGACCGCCTGCGGGAGCTGCAGGGATGGGATCCGTTCAACGTCACTGAAGACGCCGACTTGGGCATCCGCGCCAGCCAGCACGGCTATACCGTGGGCGTGATCAACTCCACCACCTACGAAGAGGCCAACTGTGCCGTTAAAAACTGGATCCGGCAGCGCTCCCGCTGGATCAAAGGCTACATGCAAACTTGGCTGGTCCACAACCGCAACCCCCTGCGCTCCTTGCGCAAGCTGGGCCTCAAAAACTGGCTGGCCTACCAATTTTTCATCGGGGGCAGCTTCTTCACCTTCCTCACCAGCCCCATTATGTGGCTGCTCTTTTTCTATTGGCTGCTCACCCGTGCTCATTGGCTGCAAAACATTTTCCCGAGTTGGCTGATCTACCTAGGCTTGTTCAATCTCCTGGTAGGAAATGCCATCGGGATCTACTTGAACTTGGTGGCTGTCTTCCGACGCGGCTACTACGATCTGGCCTTCTATGCCCTGCTCAACCCCATCTACTGGCAGCTCCACTCCATCGCAGCCTATATGGCCCTGTGGCAGCTTTTTACCAAGCCCTTCTACTGGGAAAAAACCATCCACGGCATAAGCAAGTTTACCCACGCCAAAGTGCAAGAAGCCACCCAGAAAGCAGGCTAGGCTGCTGACTTGGCTTTCCAAGCCGTGGGGGCGAAGTTAAGGACAGCCGGCGCCCCTTTAGAAGCTGTAGTCCGAATCTACAATCACAGCGCAACCACGCGGGTTGAGACAGCTAGCCATAATCACCTTGACGGAAAAGTTGCCCTCGTAGGGCGCCTGCACGATGGGGAAATCGTCCAACAGTTCATCTGCAGCCACCACCCGACCGCTGGTATCGTAAAGCACCAGATCCACATCGAAGCAATCCCGATCGCACTGCGCCCAGATGTTTTCACCTTGGTAGAAGTAGCCTGTAACTACGGTCGATTGTCCATTAAGAAGCCATAAACTACGGCTCTGAGCCCAGGCGGCAGCACCCCCGACAACCGCGGCTGCCCCTATCAGGCTTGCCATCAACCAGCCCCGCACCGAAGCCATAGGAATGCCCTCCTTACTGAAGAACGGAGAAAGAATGGATTTGGCTACAGGGATCCACCTCAACACCCACACTCTAGCACCCAGATCCGTTTCTCCCGAATGATTCAGATCACGTTAAGGATCTTAAGAATCTCATGCTGAAAATCGCGAAAAAGAGTTACAAAAAAAGGGATCCCGAGTAGAGCAGGGATCCCTCAATTCTGACCAGAAATCCGGCGAAGCTCCCGCATCGGTCTGGCCGACTTCTCATTGCGGCAAATTCAGTTCCCCCCTTCGCCCTAAGGGATCCGTCAAAACACTGCCGGTAGGTCCTTTGATTTGAATGGTGCAGCGGCTGCCGGACACTTCAATAACGTTGTAGTTGGGCACCGCCAGCTCCAAAAAGCGCAAGTTGCCCGTCGTTACCCCTGGGATCCCGCTCACCTGGGGATTGGCCGGGTTCACCGGTGCCAAAAAGCCGTTCACAATTAGGAAAGGGAGCATGCCTCTAACCCCCAAAACCCTGAACTTTGCTGAATTTACTGAGCTTTA
>NZ_JAOALE010000008.1:0-88010 GCF_047462575.1 Synechococcus sp. 'PEA 65AY6A-5F PE A' | reverse complement strand
ACCAGTCCGTTGAAGCAGCAACTCCGGGAAGTGATTCTCGGAAGCTCCCGTCTACGGCCCGTCAGGGCTTAGCGGGAGAGGATGTCACGTTTCGGCGTGATTTGGAGTAGCTATATCAAGCTGGGGCTGAAGATGGCGGCGGGATCAAACTGCTGCTTCAGCTTGCGCATTAGGGTCGCCGTCGGGCCGAAATCGTGGGCCAGAGCTGTCTTCAGGGCTGCCGGTGCCTCCAGCAGCAGGAGAAACCCGCCCACCGACTTGAGGTGGCGCTGTAACTGTAGCAGGGATCCCACCTCAGGCTGGGAGATCCAGGCTCGCCCCAATCCACAGCCGCGATGCAGTTGCACCTGAGCGTCGGGAAATAGAGACTGAAACTGCTCTAGAGTAGCCAGGCTCTGGCTAGGCAAGCAGCCGAACTTGGCCAACACCATCCCCGCACGGCGGGAGGGCAGAGGCGGGGCTTCAGGTCTTGCCTCTTGCCAGCTCAATCCTGCAGGAGCTAGCTGTTGCACCTGGGTCATCTGTTGGGCAATTACCCGCTCGGAGCCGTGGAAATGGAGGCAGAGCTGGGGCCCTTCTGCCTTCAGCCAGAGATCCACCCCCACCGGGCTGACCCGCGCCCTCAGCACCTGCCGAGCCAAGGCTTCCAAATCGGGCAGGGATCCTGTAGCCACCAAAGTTGCTTGGGCTGCCGGCAGGGGATAGAGCCGTAGGGTCGCCTGCGTCAGGATCCCCAAACTGCCCAGGGATCCGGCGAACAGTCTCGTCAAGTTATAGCCGGCCACATTCTTAACCACCCGCCCACCCGCTTTGGCCACCTCCCCATCGGCCCGTACCCAGGTGATGCCCAGCAGCAAATCGCCGATCCCACCGTAACGCCAGCGCAGCGAGCCCGTATCGGCCGTGGCGACGATGCCCCCCACTGTGGCCCAGTCAGGGTAAAGGGGATCCACCGGCCACCATTGCCCCCGCTCTGCCAAGATGGCTTGTAGCTCCCCTAGGGTCATACCGGCCTCCACTGTCGCCGTTAGGTCGGCAGCCGCATGGTCGATCAAGCGGCGCAGCCCACGGGTACTGAGGATGAGATCCACAGCCTCCAAGCGAGGAGCCCATCCCCACTTGCTCCCCTGCCCGAGCGGCAGCACCTTCCGCTCGCGGCACTCTTTTAGGAGCTGCGCCAATTCTGGAACCGTCGAGGGAGTTTGGATGGGAATAGGAGCGGCCTGGCCGGAGAGAAAATCTGTCAGCGGCGGAGAAAAAGCCATCGAGAAGAGCTAAGCCCAAAACGCCGGCAACATCTGATCCCCTAGCTATCGGGATCAACTTGCCCAATTTCAGTGTAGGGGGCAAACTCCTCACCTGGGCAGCACAGCCACAGATGGGTACTTGATGAGGCTTAGAATGCAGCCAGCTTCCCAAGTTCCCTCGCCGGGAGCGGAGGGCTGAGAGGGGTCGCGGCAGCACGGGCTGAACTCAAGTAATCTGGCAGCCGCTCAAAATCTGTCAAATCTGTCTCCAATGAAACCAACCCAAGCTCAACTTGATGACGCGAAGATACTTGAAAAAAACAGAGCAACAGGATGGCGATTGCCCCTTTTTAGATGAAGGAAAAACCTCGATAAACCGGAAGAGCCGCAACTTAGATCGACAATTCCTGTTAACAGCGAGCTAAGAGCTTAACTTGCTCCCCAAGTCTCGGCACCAGCAAATTAAACAGCAGATAGATGTAAAGATTTATATCAAAATTCGAAACTTCTTTGCGCGACGTGGTACTCTAACTTGTAAAGTTAAGCTTGGGTTAAAGCTATCAAATGCCTAAAGCTAAAACTGCCTGCAAGTAAGTCCGTAAGTAAGTATTTTGTCTGGTCTTGGCTAAAGTTTCCCTCTGCCATACTGTTTGCAAATTTTTCTGACTGCAATTTAAGGTTCGGTTATCCCCTGACACCGACATGGTGCAAGACTTGCGCTCTTCATCGGGATCCCTGGAACAGTGCTTTGGCCAGATGCCACTCTTGGTCGGGTTCGACAGCCCTCTTGCCGAGGTTCTCTCCCTGTTGGCGCAAAAGAATGGCTCCCGGCCCTACGCCTTGGTGGTGGATGCAGGCCGAGTGGTGGACATTTTGACGGCTGTGGATTTGACACTCCCACCCAGGGGATTCTTACGCAGCCCAAAATGGACTCGCAAAGGCGCTGTCAAGACGCCCCTAGACAGTCCTTTGAGGCATAACCTCAAAGTTCTGCTTACTTCGGACTTAAGTTCCTCCAGGTTAGTTATTGCCGCGCCGGTTTTGCACCGCAGTAGGTTGTTTTCCTGGAGAAGCTCTGTACTAACTATAACAAAGAAGCAACTAAAGTGGCTCAAGGGCTTTTCCGCCCCGTCCTCAAGTACGGGGCTACCAAGCTATCCTTTTGTGTTGCGGTGGGTGGCCAGCGACCGATCTTGGCAGGGATCCACCCTGGCTGAGGCGATGACCGCCCCTGTTGTAACCTTGGCCGCCGGCGACTACCGGGATCCGCTGGCGTTAAGGATCCCCCTTTTGTCTATTGGCCCCCGGAGGAGATGGAGAAGATCGCCACCGCCTTCGCCCAGGGGCTGGCTCAGGGTCGGCCCCCGCAGGGTTGGGAGCTGACCTTTATGCGTCGCAACGGCGAGCGGTTTCCGGTGCGGATTTTGGATGCCCCCTGGCAGGATGCCCAGGGGAAGGTAATCGGCATTGCCAGCGTACAGGATTTGACCCAGGAAAAAGAGTTGCAGAACCCACAACAAAAACGGCAGCACTCGCTGCACGATCAGCCAGATCTGTTTCAAAACCTCTTTGAGCAAGCCCCGGTGGGCATGGCAGTTACGGAGGCGGCGGGGCAGATCGTCAAGGTGAACGAGAGCTTTTGCCAGCTCACCGGCTACACCGAGGCCGAGCTCTTGAGCATGAATTACGCCGACCTCACCCACCCTGAGGATCTGCGGCAGGAGGCAATCTATGTCGAAGAAATACGAGCGGGCCGCCGCCGGGGCTACCGCATGGAAAAACGCTACATCCGCAAAAGCGGCGAGATCCTCTGGGTTGACCTCTCGTCTTTTGTGGCGGAGACTCCCGACAAACAAATCTACGGCATTGCCTCCATTGTCGATATTACCGAGCGCAAGCGAGCCCAGGAGCAGGCTCAACTGCAACTCCACCAAGCCCGGCTGCTCAACCGCATCGCCCAAGGGATCCGGCAATCGTTGCAGGTGGAGTCCATCCTGGGTTTTGCCGTAGAAGAAGTCCGCCGTTTGTTGGATGTGGAGCGGGTGGTGATCTACCGCTTTTTCCCCAATTGGGTGGGCGAGATCGCCATGCAATCGGTCAGCCGGCCAGAGTTGAGCCTGCTGGGCCTGGTTATCGAAGATCAATGCTTTGTTAGCCAGTGGCACCAGGCCTATCAGCAGGGCCGCATTTCGGCCATTGAAGATATCGACACCGCCCCCATCCAGCCCTGCCACCGCGAGCTGCTGGCCGGTTTGGGGGTGCGGGCCAACTTGGTGGTGCCCATTTTGCAGGCGGCTGGCCCTGACGGCAAAGACAGCGAGCCGGCCCGCCTCTGGGGGCTGTTGATCGCCCACCAGTGCAGCGCCCCCAAACAATGGGATCCCTGGATGCCGGATTTTTTGCGACAAATTGCCGATCAACTGGGGCTGGCGCTGCAACAGGCGGAGCTGTTTGAGCAACTCCAAGCTGCCAACGCCGAGCTGCGCTACCAGGTGGAGGTGCGCAATGCCGAGCTGGCCCAGCGGGTGAGATACGAGCAACTGCTGCGGCTGATTGGCGACAAGGTGCGCTCCAGCCTGGACGAACAGGAGATCTTGGCCACCGTGGTGCGGGAGCTCACCCAGGCTTTCCAACTGGGCGCCTGCGGTGTGGCCCTCATCCATCCGGAAACCCAGACCTACACGCTGGCCTACGAAGCGGCGGGATCCCTGCCCCCCCTGGGCAAGGTCACTCTGCCCTTGGATCCCGTGCTTTTGCGCCAGCTCCGCCAAGGCCAGACCCTCTACCTCAGCACGGATCACCCGCTGCGGGGGCGCTGTACCCTGCTTGCCTGCCCCCTGGTTGTAGAAGAGCAAGAAGGGCAGCTTGTCTCAGGCACCGGCTCGTTGCTGGGCTTTCTCAAGTTAGTTCGCCTGCCCCAGGAGGGCTTTACCGAGGCCGAGATCCACTTTGCCGAGCAGGTGGCCACCCAGTGCAGCATCGCCATTCGCCAGGCCCGCCTCTACCAGGAAACCCAGGCTCAGCTCCAGCAACTGCAGCAGCTCAACGAGCTCAAAGAAGAGTTTCTCAGCATGGTCTCCCACGAGCTGCGCACGCCTCTGACCAGCATGAAAATGGCCCTGAAAATGCTGGAGGTGCGCGGCCTTTCCGAGGCGCAGATCCCCTATTTCAACATCCTCAAACAGGAGTGGCAAAAAGAGCTGGACTTGGTCAACGACCTGCTGGACTTGCAGCGGCTAGAGGCCGGCAGCCGCAGTCTGGAGATCGCCCGCTTCGAGGTGCGCGAGTGGCTGGAAAAGCTGTTGCCGCCCTTTGCCCTGCGCTTTCAAGAGCGCCAGCTCACCTTTATCTCCTACCCCCCCTCTGAACCCATCTTGTTCAACACCGATGTGGGGCTGCTCACCCGCATCTTGAGCGAGTTGCTGGGCAACGCCGCCAAGTACACCCCTGCCGGCCAGCAGGTTCATCTGGAAGTGGCGGTCGATTCGTCGGGTCTCCATTTGCAGGTCACCAACACCGGTGTCGAGATCCCAGCGGAGCACCTGCCGCGCATCTTCGAGAAGTTCCACCGCATCCCGCACCTGGACTACGCCCACCAGGGGGGCACCGGCTTGGGCCTGCCGCTGGTGAAAAAGGCGGTGGAGCTGTTGCAAGGGATCCTGCAAGTGGAAAGCGGCGAGAACCGCACCCTGTTCGCGGTCAGCCTGCCGGATTTGGGCAGTTCCGCCCTCACCCCCAGCCCCTCTCCCTCAGGGAGAGGGGAGCTAGATGACCCTGGGCAGCGTTGCCGGTCAAACAGCCGCCATGGCTAGCCGTTGGCTAAGGACTCCGTCCCGCCGACGCGAGCAGCAGGAGGGGGTTCTTTTGCCGGCGAAGGGGGAGAGGAGAGCAGTTGCTGCTCCACCAGGCGGGCAAACTCCCGCTCGAAGCTCACCAGGGCGCGGTTGGTTTTGCCTCCCAGGTAGAGCCCTGCTTCCGTCTCCAGGGCCCAAACTTGGCTGTAGCTGAAATAGCTCATCGCCACCCCCAGCATCAGCAGCCCAAAGCCGAGATAGACCAGCGGGATCCCTGGGTCGGATTTAATCTGCAGACCGGTGGCGCCGATAACCTCGTCTAGGTGCAGGGTAAGACGGTTGGGGAAGCGCTGGGGGGCAACTTCGTCCAGGGCCAGGCTCATGCCCTGGCGCAGGGATCCTATCCACTGGCCTTGGGTGTCGTAGAGCAGGGCCGTCCCCTGCAAATCGGGCAACAACAGCGTCAGGCCCTCGCTTAGGTCTGGCCGGGTGGGGACAAAAGCGCCCCAGAGCTTGCTGCCCGCTTGGGTGGGCACCGGCACCACCGGGATTTGAAAGGGAGGGCTGTTGTTGAGGCGGATGCGGATGCTGTCGATGCTCCAATCAGCCTGGTAGAGGGTCACCCCCCGGTAGGAGAGGGGATGGTTGACGGAAATGGTCTGGCGTTTGACCTCCTGGCCCCCATCCAAAATCGAGAGATCTGAGTAAAACTGCTTCACCCGGCCATCAGGAGCATAGTCAATCCAGAAGCGGTTGACCCGAATTTGCCAGGTGGGTAGATGAGCCAGATCCCCTGCCCCGGTTACCTGTTCAATGGCGGCGACGCTGCCGCTGGGGATCAGCGCTTGGGCCTTGAAGCCGGCAAGGCTGCCCCAGATGGCCCCCAGCAGGATCA
This sequence comes from Synechococcus sp. 'PEA 65AY6A-5F PE A', assembly GCF_047462575.1. NCBI lineage: Bacteria > Bacillati > Cyanobacteriota > Cyanophyceae > Synechococcales > Synechococcaceae > Synechococcus > Synechococcus sp. 'PEA 65AY6A-5F PE A'. The sequence goes on along the minus strand of NZ_JAOALE010000008.1, from coordinate 82,074 downwards.
GCAGCAGGCTGACGTGCACCAGGATAGGCCCAAACCGCCCAATCAGACCCTTGCGGGCGTAAAGTCGGGATCCGTCCTGAAACACCGCATAGCCCCGCTGGCGCAGCCGCTGCGGCAGCCCCTGCAGGGAGCGTTGGGGCAGATAGGTCCAAAAGGGCAGCCGCTGGAAGGAGTGGGGACGGGTGAGGTAGCTCCAGCGACGGGCCACCTTGAGCATCGGCCACTGGCGCGTCAAAGAACAGGCGGCCAGGCTGCTGCCAAAGAGGATCAACAGGGCCAGAAACCAAGAGGTGCGATAGACGTGATCCAGCCCCAGCTTGAGGATCAGCCGCCAGGTGAGAAAGCCAAACAGGGCCGGATGCTCGGGGTAGTGGGCCTGATAGAAGGCCACGGTTTCCTCTTGCTCGATGACCGTGCCAACCGCGCTCAAAAGGGCAATTGCCAAGAAAAGGCCGATGGCCAGACGCAGATCCGCCAGCAGCGGCAGCAGCTCATGGCGAAAGTAACGACGCAAGGGGGAAAGCCACCGCGACAGCGGCAGAGAGGGGATAACCATGGGAAGTTGTCAGCTCAAGATCTGAACTGCCCCCCAACTGGAGGGCAGCCCCATCTTAGCTTGCAGCAGGGATCCCTTAGGCCCAAGCGGAGAGGATCGTCACGGTGCCAAAGCCCACCAACACCACGCCACTGGCATAGGTAAACCAGATCGACCAGCGCCGCAGGGCCAACAGTTGCTTCATCGAGCCGGCGAACACCCCCGCCAACAGCAGCGGCGAGACCAGCCCCAGCGCATAGGCCAGCAGCAGCCCGCCCCCCACCCAGGGCTGCCCTGTGGTGGAGACCCAGCCGAGCAGGGCCACCAAAACCGGCGTGCTGCAGGGAGAAGCTACCAGGCCAAAGGTGGATCCCAGCAACACCGACCGGCCTAGCCCAGGCCACTGGCCAGGGATCTCCAACCGGTTAAACCAATCGGGGAAGCGCAAGGGGACAACTTCCAGCAGGTTCAGGCCCATGAGGATGGCGATCCCTCCCGCCACTAGGGATCCAAAGGCAGCGGTTTGTCCATAAACCCGGCCTAGCAAAGCTGCTCCCAAGCCCAGCCCGCTGAGCGTCAAAGCCACGCCAGCCGCAAAGCCTAGCGATTGCACCCAAACCTGCCAGCGCACTTCTCCGGCAGCGGCGGGGGGAGTGGGAGCGTAGCCGCCGATGTAGCCGATGGTTACCGGCAACAGGGAGAGCATACAGGGAGAAAGGCTGGTGACCAGACCTGCCAGACCCACCAGCAGCAGGCTCAGCGGAGAAAGGTGCTGCAGTTGGCCTTGGACAAGTTGCGTTGCCCATTGTTCCAGGTGGTAAAGCCAAAGCTGAAGGGTATCGGCCATAGCAGAAGCCATCGAGTCCAACCCTAAGCTAGCTCGAGGAATCCAAGCCAGAACAGATTGGCGCCAACTGGGAGCTTCAGTCCAGAAAAGTTGGGGAGCTACTTGGACTGTTGGTAGGTGGCAATGCTGCTGGCGATCACTGCCTCGGTTTCGGCTAGGCCTTTCCAGCCCAAGATCTGGGTTTCTTTCTTCTCCAGGCGCTTGTAGGTGGCGAAAAACTCGGCAATCTCGTCCAGGCGGTGCTGGGCAATATCTTCCAGCCTGGTTACGGAAGCATAGCGAGGGTCCTTAGCGGGCACGCACAACAACTTCTCATCCGGCTCCCCCGCATCGATCATCTGCAGCATGCCCAGCGGGCGCACCGCAATCACACACCCTGGAAAGGTGGGCTGATCCATGATCACCAGGCCATCCAAAGGATCCCCGTCCCCTGCCAGCGTATTGGGCACAAAGCCGTAGTCGTAGGGGTACTGCACCGAAGAGTAGAGCACCCGGTCTAGGGCCATTACGCCCATGTCTTTGTCAAACTCGTACTTGTTCTTGCTCCCGCCCGGAATCTCAATCAGGAGGTTAAGTAGGCCTGGCTTTGGTTGGGCAGGGATCCGCGACAGGTCGATCACAGCAATTACCCTCGGAATAGGTGAAACGGCCAGAGGGCATTATAAATCGAAGCGTTCCTTCAGCAGCGGCATCCCAACCCCAACTAGGGGTGACCAGCAAGTCGGGAGGCACAAGCCCCGGACTTTAGTCCTGGAGATAAGTCTCCCCATCTCGACATCCTGCAGGCTGGAGTCGACTGCCCACGCTTTCGATGTCCCTGCCGTCGCCCAGGAGTCGGGGTGATGGCGCCCCCGGCCTCCCTTTCATCCCCCCGTATAGGGTGGGAAAAAGGGGGCGCGGTGGCAGCGGCGCCAGCCCGTCCGCGTAGCTTGCGACAAGCGAGAAAGAATCCTCGTCCTCTCGGGCTGAGGAGAACATCAAGCTTGCATCCCCCCGCCCAACTCCTCGGGCAAGATTCGAACTTGCGACCAATCGGTTAACAGCCGACCGCTCTACCGCTGAGCTACCGAGGATCGAAGTATTTTCCATCGTAGGAAAAAAAAGGCCATCAAGCAACTCCCGCGGAGGAAGAAATTCTTGGCTCTGTCCAGGCCATGGTTCAAGCGGCTGTAAAGCTGCTGCCCACCGGCGCGCCAAGGCAAGCTGGGGAATGGCGTCAACCTCAGTTGTGAAAGGGGATGGCCAACAGAGGCAGGAGAGCCAGCCCCAGCCAGGCCCAACCCTGCAGGGAAAGGTGGGAGGCGACCGGGCCTGACTCCTCTTGCTGCAATAGGGCATCGATGCGCTCTTGCAGCCGTCCCCCCGCACCGGATCCCATTTCTAGGGCAAAGCCAACCCAAGCCGCTGCCGGTTGCTGCGCCATGCCATAGCCCACCACCTGCACCAGAGCCTCTCCCAGCACCAAGGGATCCACCCGTTGGGCCGCCCAGCGATCTGCCCGCAGCTCCCGCAGGGTGAGCAATTCCTGCCAGAGGACCTCTGTATTCGGCAGCCAGCCGCTGAGATGGCGCAGCCAGCCCACCGCAAACATCCACAAGGTATCGCCGTAGTGGCGGTGGGCCTCTTCGTGGGCCAGCACCGCCCGCAGGTGTTCTTCATCCAACTGCTCCAGCAGGCCGCGACTGACCACCAATTGCGGCTTCCATACCCCCACTTGGGCAGCAAAAGGGATCTCCAAATTCAAGACATAGGCCGAAGAGCCATACAAATTGACTTGGGCCAGAGCCCGCAGGCGGGCGCGTCGGCAGACGCGCCAGTACTCCCAAGCCCAGCGCAGGGCCACGCCTGCAGCCAGCGCCAGCAACAGCAGCGCACAGCCGTAGCAGAACCAGCCTCCTGCCCCGGCCATTTGTCCCCACGGCCCCATCCAAGCCAAAGCAAGGGCAGTCATTAGCAAAAACAGCGGCGGCAGCAAGAAGTGGATCCAGGCCCACTGCCAGCGCTGGGCCCAGGAACCAGCTCGATCCAGCCGCACCTGGGCCCGCCACAGCCAACTCAGGGCCAAACCCAACAGCAACATGCCCAAGTGGCTCATTGGGGATCCCTCCTGGCCTCGCGGGCCGCCCGCAACCGCTCGGCAATCGCCTGCAACTGGGACACGCTGGCCTGATCCAGGCTATCGGCAAAGGCTGCCACGGTGTCTGGGTCGCCCACCGCCAAAAACTGCTGCAACTGGGCAAAGGCCCTGAGGCTGGCAGCTTCCTGGCGAGAAAGACGGGGCCACCACAACATCGGCAGACTCCGCCCTTCTGCATCGGTGCGACGTTCACAGCTCACCCAGCCCTTCTGGCTTAGGCGCCGCAAAACGGTAGTTACAGAGGCATAGGCCAACTCTCGGTCGGGATCGGCCAAGATGCGCTCGTGGATTTGGCGGGTGCTGGCACTGCCCAGCTCCCAAAGGATATCGAGGATCTCGGATTCCAGAGGGCCTAGTGAGAGTTGCTTGGGACGATGCTTGGGCAACATAAACCCTGGCAGGGTAGGGATCCCTATCTAGATTGACATACTCTCATACTCTCCACAGCTATGGCTTGCTGGAGCACCGCGGCAGAATGGCTCAGGGAGCAGTCCGGAGAGCGCCGTCTTCCGAGAGGAAGCGGGAGCTGAGGAAAGGACGCAGCGCCTGGGGGATGCGAATCGAGCCGTCCGGCTGCTGGTGATTTTCCAACAGGGCGGCCAGAGCCCGTCCCACCGCTAAGCCGGAGCCGTTCAAGGTGTGGACGAAGTGGGTGCCCTTTTGCCCTGCTTCTTTGTAGCGCAGGTTAGCGCGGCGGGCCTGGAAATCCCAGCAGTTGGAGCAACTGGAGATCTCGCGGTAGCGGTTTTGGGAGGGGAACCACACCTCCAGATCGAAGCAGCGGGCTGCTGAAAAACCTAGATCGCCGGTACACAGCTCCACTACCCGGTAGGGCAGCTCCAGCATCTGCAAAATGGCCTCGGCATCTTGCACCAGCTTTTCGTGTTCTGCCTCCGACTGGGTGGGGTGGGTAACTTTGACCAGTTCCACCTTTTGAAACTGGTGCAGCCGGATCAGGCCCTTGGTGTCCCGGCCATAGCTGCCGGCCTCGCGGCGAAAGCAAGGTGTGTAGGCACAGAAATAGAGCGGCAGGCGCTCGGCTGGGATCACCTCCTCCCGGTACAGGTTCGTGAGGGGCACTTCTGCCGTTGGGATTAGCCAGAGGTCGTCCTCAGCACAGCGAAAGCTCTCTGAGGCAAACTTGGGCAGTTGCCCTGTCCCCTCTAAGGCGGCGCTGTTGACCAAAAAAGGAGGGATCACCTCGGTGTAGCCAGCGGCAATGTGGCGCTCCAGCATCATGGCGATCAAGGCCCGCTCCAGAGCCGCCCCTGCCCCTACCATAGCCACAAAACGGCTCTGGGCTACCTTGACGGCACGGCCAACCTCCAGGAGGCCCAGCTTTTCGGCAACCTCGTCGTGGGGAAGGACGGGGTGGGTGGGTTTTAGCTCATCGCCCCAGCGGCGCACCTCCACATTGTCGGCCTCATCCTGGCCAACCGGCACGCTGGGCAAGGGCAAGTTGGGCAAGGTGAGCAACCGGGCGCGCACCTCCTCCTCCAGCTCCCGCTCCCGCTGTTCCAGTTGGGCGATCTCGGCCTTGAGATCTGCCCCCTGCTGCCGCAGGGCCGCCACCTCCGCTCCCTGGGGATCCGCTCCCTGGCGGATGAGCTCGCCGACCTTCTTGCCGAGGCTGTTGCTTTCTGCCTGCAGAGAGCCGCGTCGGGCCTCCAAGCGGCGGCGCTCCCGATCCAACTGGAGAATGCCGTCCAGGTCGACACTGGCCCCGCGCTTGTCCAGGGCTTGGCGTACCTCTTCTGGGCGATCCCGCAGCAGCTTCAGATCCAGCACGAGACTTGCCTGTGAGACGACCTCTGGCTATTGCTTCAGCCAGCTAAACATGGCCCTTAGCTCTTTGCCCACCTTCTCGATGGGGTGCTCCGCCTCGCGGCGGCGCATTGCCGTAAAGCCGGGCTTGCCGGCCTGGTTTTCCAAGACAAACTCGCGGGCAAACTGGCCGCTTTGGATTTCTGACAGGATCCGCTTCATTTCAGCGCGGGTTTGCTCGGTAATAATGCGGGGGCCACGGGTGTAGTCGCCGTATTCTGCTGTGTTGGAGATGCTGTGGCGCATCTTTTCCAGGCCCCCCTCGACGATGAGATCCACGATTAGCTTAACCTCGTGCAGACACTCGAAGTAGGCCAGCTCCGGCTGGTAGCCTGCTTCCACCAGGGTCTCAAACCCCGCCTTGATCAAAGCCGTGAGGCCGCCGCAGAGCACCACCTGCTCACCGAAGAGATCTGTTTCAGTTTCCTCGCGGAAACTGGTCTCCAAAATGCCGGCCCGCGTGCCGCCGATGGCCTTGGCATAGGCCATGGCCCGCTCCCGCGCCATCCCGGAGGCATCTTGATGGACGGCAAACAGACACGGCACCCCCTGGCCTTCCTGGTAGGTGCGCCGCACCAGGTGACCGGGGCCCTTGGGAGCGACCATGATGACATCCACGTCTGCGGGCGGCTGGATCTGCCCGAAGTGGATGTTGAAGCCGTGGGCAAATAGGAGCACCTTCCCCGGCTTTAGATGCGGGCGGATCTCGCTCTGGAAGACGGTCTTTTGCACTTCGTCCGGTAGCAGGATCATCACCCAGTCGGCGGCAGCCGCAGCATCTGCTACAGTCTTGACCGTCAACCCGTCCCGCTCCGCTTTGGGCCAAGAGGGGCTGCCGGGGTAGAGGCCGACGAGGACGTTGACACCGCTGTCGCGCAGGTTGAGGGCGTGGGCATGGCCCTGGCTGCCGTAGCCGATGATGGCGACGGTCTTGCCGTCCAGCAGATCCAGGTTGGCGTCAGTGTCGTAGTAGAGGCGGGCCATAGTCGGGCTGGGTAGTTTGGTGAGCTGGCGTTTGATTAGGATAGCAGGATCTGGGGGATCCCCAACAGCAGAACTAGAGGCCATGGTGCACCGTTTTTACCCACCGCAACCGCTTGGGCTGCACACACATACGAGCCGTGGTCACGATCATGACCGGCAGCCAGTGGAGCATGTACACCAAGCCCAGAGCCGTACGCCACCAGAGTTTTCGCCCGCGCAGCCCCTCCACCTGGCGCAGGCCGCGGTAGAAGGCCACCGTCACAGATCCCATGACCAGGGCGTTCAAGGGGAGCAGCACCGAGGAGTGGCCCGTCAACAGCACCCAGAGGGTATCGGGAACTAAGGCCATCGGCAGCAGGTACTGAGAGATGAAAAAGGCCCAGAGATCGACTGTCTTGGCCATGCCCAGGCGGCGGCTGAGGATCCCTGGCCAGTAGTCGAGGTAGCGCTGGTAGCCCCCCTCCGCCCAGCGGCAACGCTGGTGCCAAAGGCTTTTCCAAGAGGTGACTCCCTCTTCGACGATGGCCGGCTCCGTCAAAAAGGCAATATCCACCCCCGCCAGGTGCAACTTAAAAGTAAGATCCAGGTCGTCGGTGAGGCTGTTCTCGTTCCAGCCGCCGCACTTTTCCAGGACATCCCGTCGCACCAGTTGGCCGTTGCCTCGCAGCTCCCCAATCCCGCGGATGGCCACCCGCTGCTGCTGCAAGTAGGCATCGGAGGCCATCTCCGCCACCTGGCCCAGGGTCCAGAAGTTGACGTTGGGGTTGCTCAAGGCTTTGCGCACCTGAACGGCGCCGATTGTCCGTCTGCCGGGGCGGGGGGTCTGGCCGAACAGCGGCAGGGTGCGAGTCAGCAAATCCGGAGGCACAATGGCGTCGGCGTCGCAGACCAAGATAATCTCCCCCCGCGTCAGGGGCAGCACCTCGTTGAGGGCGCCAGACTTGCCGCCTCCTCGCCCTGGTGGCCGTCGGTAAACTCGCAGGTGAGGGATCCGCTTTTGGGCTTCCTGCAAGATGTCGGGGGTAGCATCGCTGCTGGCATCGTCAATGGCCCACAGCTCCAGGTGGCTGCTGGGGTAATCCAACTGGGTGAGGCTGTGCAGCAGCCGCGGCAGCACTGCGCTTTCGTTTTTGGCCGGGATCAACACCGCCACTCGCGGCAGAGGAGAACCCGCCAGCGCTAAGGGCTGAGCCCCGCCCACCTCAGGCAAAGGCAGGGAGGCCGTTTCGGCGGCGGCGGGATCCCAGGCCATTGTTCCAGGAGGGTAAAGCCTCAAGGGGGGCGGCAGAGCCGCCGGTTGCAGCCGGAACAGGCGGTTGATGTGGATGACCATGAAGGTGGCCAGGCCAACGGTAAACCAGCGGGCTACCGCTACCTGGTGCATCAGGCTGACCAGCCCCCACACCGTCGCCAGAACCAGGAAAGCTTTGAGACGGCGGCGCTGAGCCGAGGTGAGCAACCAATCGGGAAGATGTAGGTCCTCGAGGGGGGCAGGCTCTGACCAGACAAACTCAGACATGGCGAGCATCTCGTAGGTAACAACTTTGCCCGTACGCACCAGCCGTCCCAAGCTTGAGCCCAGCGGCTGTTAAGAGGCCGTTAATTATTGTCACCTATTGTGTTGCCACCGACTTGGGTTAAGACCAAAGGTCTTGATCTGCTACCCCACAGCAAGGGATCCCTGTCCTCCCAAAGGATATGAAGAGCTTATGGGTTGCCGCGAATTTCCTTGATCACCCCATCTTCCAGCAGGATCTCCACCTGCATTTTCTGGATCAGGTTGTCTCCCTTTTGCACGCGGAAGAAGCTCTCCACGCTGCCCTGGAGCACCTCTTGGTTCAGCTCCAGGTTGTTCAGTTGGTTGATCTGCTGAAGCAACTGGTTTTTTTGATCCAAGAGCTTGATCTTTTGCTCGTTCACGCGGCTTTTCACCGCTTCCACCTGTTGGAGCACCTGGGGGCTGTTGGGGTTAGGGCTTTGCTTCTCCAGCTCGGCAATGGCCCGCTTGCCCTGAAACTCCAGTTGCTGCATCTGAGCATCGGTGGCTTCGATCTGCCGCTCCAATTGCTCCTGCATTTCTTTCTTCCAAAGGGGGGTGACCACCACCTTGACAGGGATGGTGCGCTTGAGCAGTAACTGAGTGCCGTTGCCGACGTTGTTTTCTTCCATAAGACCTATCCAGGCAGACTACCAAGCAAATCAGGGGGCCCTGTGCTTACAGAGAATTGTCCTCTAGCAACCTTGGAGAAGGAGGCTTGACAGACCACAACTCTCCCCGCCGCGGCGGAGAATCCGTCTACTTATCCTACCGGCTGGGATCCCCGTAGTAAAGTCTGGATCGGGGGGAAATGGCAGTTTTGGTTAAGGATCTTGAAGGCCGCTGCCGTGCGGCGCCGCAAAGTCAGTTAGCGTGAAAGACGGTGTTCTCGGATTTTGCAGCAGCCATGAGCGAACTGGCCTCAACTCCCTGGCAACCCTCGGCAGGGGCTGCCCAGCCGGTGCGGATCGCCTCCCGCAAAAGTGAGCTGGCCTTGGCCCAGACCCACTGGGTGATGGAGCAGTTGCAGGCCCACCATCCGGGATTGCCGCTAGAGCTGCACACCCTTTCCACCCAGGGAGACATCATCCTGGATGTGGCGCTGGCCAAAATTGGCGATAAGGGCCTGTTTACCAAGGAGCTGGAGGTCAGCCTGCTCAACGGCAGCAGCGATCTAGCGGTGCACAGCCTTAAGGATCTGCCCACCCGTTTGCCGGAAGGCCTGGTCCTGGGGGCGATTACGCAGAGGGAGGATCCTTTGGACGCGCTGGTGCTGCGGGAAGAGCTGCGCGGCTACCAACTGGCCACCCTGCCAGCAGGAACGGTGATCGGCACTTCATCTTTGCGGCGATTGGCCCAACTGCGCCACGCCTTTCCCCACCTGCACTTCAAGGATGTGCGGGGCAACCTCAACACTCGCCTGGCCAAGCTGGATCGGGGGGAGTACGACGGCCTAATTTTGGCGGTGGCGGGGCTGAAGCGCCTGGGCCAAGAACAGCGGATCCACGAGGTGCTGGATCCCAGTGTGTCTCTGTACGCGGTTGGCCAGGGATCCCTGGGGATCGAGTGTCGGCAGGGAGATGAGCGGATTCTGGAGCTTATCCGACCCTTAGCCGATGCGGAGGCGACAGCGCGCTGTTTGGCCGAGCGAGCTTTCCTGCGGGCGCTGGAGGGGGGCTGTCAGGTGCCCATCGGCGTCCACAGCCAAGTTCAGGGTGAAGAGCTGCACCTGACCGGCATGGTGGCTGACCTAGAGGGGCGGCGGCTCATTCGCGATACCCAGACGGGATCCACTGCCGATCCCGAGGCAGTGGGGATGGCTCTTGCAGAAAAGCTAAAACAGCAGGGGGCCGACGAGATTTTGCAAGCCATTTTTGCCCAGGCCCGCCGTTAGGCTTTCCTACTTTTTCTGAGTAGGCTTTGAGAACTTCAGCTAGGGTCAGCTGAAGAAAAGGGGGAACAATGAAGTCCCCCCTACGTGAATTGCACTCAAATGGGAAATTCGCATTCGCAGCAGCAGTATCTAAGCTCTAGCTTAGCTCCCAAAACCGCCGTATCATCTTGAACTACTAAGGTCACTTGGTTGTTGGCAATCTCTGCCGGCGAGAGGGTTAGAGTTTTGGTGAAGGTTTGGCCAGGCGGAATTTGGGAAGGCGGACTTGAGAAAGTATACAAAAACCCCGCTTGAGTTAAAGTCCCGCCGTTGTATAGGTAGTACTTGTCGTTCCCGGCATCAGGAGTTGTGTTACTTGTTGCCTGCAAGTTATTGCTATAGGTAAACGTAAGGGTGCCTCCCATCCGGCAGCCCGTTTTACAAGGGGGGCTCCATCGGAAGGTATGAGCAAAGACTTTATCGGGTCGGCGATCTCCCCAGTTGACTGTCCCGAAAGGGCCATGGAGATTTGTCCAAACGTTGGGTGGAACCTCCGATTGCAGGGGGGAAGCAGGGTTTGGCGGAGGAGCGCTGAGGGTTACTGAGCGCAACACCATGGGTCTCGAGCACGGAAGGCCAGGCAGAGGTCTTGGCGAAAGGGGGAAAGGAACCTGGCGGAATAGCTCATCTACAGTTTCTGAGGATCCTACCGGAGCTATGGGAACTGGGGAGGGTATCGATCTAGGCACAGAAGGCATAGGCTGCCTAGCTGGCTCCGGGGCCTGAGCCACTAAAAGATGATCTTCAGCCAAGGCAACACCCGAAAGAGAACCACTCTCCCAAAAGGGCGTAAGTAGCAAAGCCAAAATACCCAAACGCAGTCCTACTTTCATTTGTATTCTCCAAATCTTGATAGAGATGCCCACTTCCTTCTCAGCTCAAGCCAAAGCTGAGAATTTACTAGCAAAGACGTTGGGGAATACAAGCAGGTTCCTTAAACTTTGTAAATTCTTGTGAATTCCAGCTCAATTCCAGCTTTTTCCTTTGCTTGATCATGTAGCGGGGCTTGGCTTCCTAGAAGGGCAAGAATTAGAGACGGGAGAAAATCCGCCGCTCAAATTTCAGCCCAAGCCAGATCACGCCGATCCCACAGACCACCAGCACCGCCGATTTGGTCATCAGGTTGGTCTGGTACTCGAAAAAGCGGGTCAGCACCACCAAGGTCAGGCCCAATAGCCCCTGCCAGAAGCGGCTCCGCCGCCTCCGCTGCAGCCCTTCCCAGCAGAGCACCACCGACAATCCCACGAGCAAAAGGGTCACGATCCAGGGAGCAAAGAAGGCCAAGGCTACCTTTGCGGTTAGGTTCAAAGGCAGGGCGCTGCGGATCCCCAGCAAAAGCACCAAGGCAACCAGCGAGAACAGAACGGCAGCATCCTTCAGCCAAGCAGAAACGGGCTGGGAACTCTTTGCCTGCCAGCCCTGCCACCAGCTCCAACCGGCTAGCAATAGCAATCCTGCTGCCGACAGGCCCGCCCAGGGATCCCCAGCTTGGAACAAGGGCAGGGGTTTGGGATCCCAGTCCCAGGCGTCACGAAAGCTCCAAATGTAGAGCAAGAAGCCCAACCCCAGCAAAGCCAGCCCCTCCGCCGTCGGGATCAGATCCAAGCCCTGCTCCTGCTCGCCACCCTGGCCCTCTTCTCCGGTCCAGATCCGGCTTAGCCAGTGCCCATGGCGTTGGTGCCCGACTCCCAGCCCCCAGACGACGGCAAGGCCAAGCAGCAGCCAGAGGGTCCAGCTGTCCCAGCGCTCTGCCAACCTTTGTAGCGCCAGGCCGAAGTTCACCAGCGCCAAAGCCAAGATCCAGCGGGAGCGGCACCCATAGGCAAGAGGCAGCAACAGGCCCAGGGCCAGCCAGGGGTAGAGGGGATCCAGAGCCGAGCCGATCCCTCCTTCCCAGACGGCAGTCATTCCAGCCAGGGCAAACAAAAGACAGGCCAAGACGCCACTGGGGGTGTGGACCAAGCTGTAGGCCACGGCCAAGCTGCCCAGCCCCCAGCCCAAAAACAAGCCCGCCAGGGATCCCCCGATTTGAACCCACTGGGCCATCAGGCCAATGGCAGCCCCCAAAGACAGCTCGCCGGCAATCAACAAGGCGCTGCCCAAGCGCGGGGATCCCTGCTGCCTAAGCCGAAAGCCGGCCCCCTGCAGCCCCAGCGCGAGAGCCAGGGATCCCAAGGCTCGGGCCGAGCGGGGAATGGCGTCCCAGTTGGCGGCCACGAAGGAGATCACCCCCAAGCCCACCAGCACGGCGCCCAACAGCAGCAGCAACAGGGCAAAGCGGCTGCCAGCTGTTCGCGGCAAGCTGTCCAGTTGGTAGTGCTCGCGCAGGCGATCCCGCTGCGCCGGCTGGATGAGCCCCTGCTCCACCCAGGTGTCCAACAGGTCGGCCAGTTGGCGGCGGAAGCGCTCGTCAGGGCCGGGGGGGCGGGGAGAAGTCATGGCACCCTCACCCCCTGCCCCTCTCCCGCGCTGCAGGAGAGGGGAGATTGGGATCAGTAGCCTGGAGCACTCGCTGCAGCACCTCTTGGTAGCCGGCTGCCGGATCGCCGAGATCAAAGCGAAAAAGGTCTTTATCCAGCACCCGCGGCTCGGTCCCTTGGAGATCCCACAGGCGGCAGGTGTCGGGGCTGATCTCGTCCGCCAGCCAAATCTGCCCTTCCTCGTCCAGGCCAAACTCCAGCTTAAAGTCCACCAGCTCCAGCCGGCAGCGCCGCCAGAAGTTGCCAAGGTGAGTGTTGACTGCCAAAGCCAGGGATCCCAGTTTCTCCACCTGCTCCGGCGTGGCCAGGTGCAACAGGCGGATGTGGTCGGGAGTGACCAGGGGATCTCCCAAGGCGTCGTTTTTGTAGTAGAACTCCACCAGGGGTGGCTCGATGGGCAGGCCCTGCTCCAGGCCTAAGCGCTGGCAGAGGCTGCCGGCAGTGCGGTTGCGCACCACCACTTCCAAAGGCAGGATCTGTAGGGCGCGCACCTGCATCTCACGGGGGCCGGTCTGGGCCAGAAAGTGGTTGCGGATGCCCTGCTGCGCCAGGTAGGCAAACACCCGGCTAGAGACGGTGCAGTTGACTTCTCCTTTGCCGGGGATGGATCCCCGCTTTTGGGCATTAAAAGCCGTGGCGTCGTCTTTGTACTGGCAGAGGTAAACCTGGGGATCGGCGGTGCGGTAGACCCGTTTGGCTTTGCCCTCGTAAAGGAGTTCTTGGGGCGTGGGCGAGGATGGCATAAGCAACCCCTAATATCCGGTCAGCCGTCCGCGGATCCCTTGCCAAAGGGTAATGGCCAGGATGCGCAGATCCAGCCACAGGGACCAGTTTTGCACATAGTAGAGATCATACTGGGTGCGGCGGGCGATGCTGGTGTCTCCCCGCAGGCCGTGGATCTGAGCCCAGCCGGTGAGGCCGCTTTTGACCAAATGCCGATCCAGATACTTGGGGATCTCCTGGCTAAATTGCTCGACAAAGTAGGGCCGCTCCGGGCGGGGGCCCACCAAGCTCATTTCCCCCTTCAAAACGTTCCAAAGCTGGGGCAGCTCGTCCAGGTTGGTGCGGCGCAAAAAGGCTCCTATCTTGGTTCGGCGCGGATCCCCGGGGCGCGTCCAGCGCGGCTGGCCGGGTGCTTCAGCATCCACCCGCATGGTGCGGAACTTGGCAATCCAAAAGCGACGCCCATCCAAGCTCACCCGCTCCTGCCAATACAGGATGGGGCCGGGGCTGCTGCAGGCCACCAGCACGGCGATGACCACAAACAGGGGGCTGAGCAACAGTAAGCCCAGGGAAGCTCCCAAGATGTCCATAGCTCGCTTGAGGAAACGGTTGTGGGCGTAGCGCAAAGGGGGGTGGCGCAGCGTCAGCAGCGGGATCCCGTCCAGAGAGTGGAACTGCAGGTTAACCGTTAAGAAGCCAAGAATATCTGGCACCAGGCGCACCTGCACCGACAGAGCCTGCAAAGTAAGAAGCAGGGGCGCGTTGGCCAGCTCCGGCTGCCCAAACCACACCTCTTGGATCTCAGGGTGAGCTTGCACATAGGCCACCAGATGAGCGGGATCCAGGCGCTCCAGCTTTTGCAGAGGCCCCGCTTCTGGCGCCGAGGGATCCCCGGCCACGGCCCAAGCCTTGATCTCAAACCCCAAAGCCGGGCAGCGCTCTAGCCGCTCCAGCACCTCGGCCAACAGCAAGCCGGATCCCACCCAGATCACCCGTCGCCGCCCCTGGCCGCGGGCATACAGCCAGCCCATGCCCAGCCGCAGCGCTAACCGCATCCCCGTCAGGCCGAGCAGGGCCAGCAGGCCGGCATAGCCCACTACCAAGCGCGACAGCGAGACAGAGCGCACGAAGAAGGCCCCTGCCAACACCAGGCCAAAGGTCACCCCCAGCCCCAGCAGCAAACTGGCCCATTCCTCAAAGCGGGATAGGCGCTTCGATTCGCCATATCCGCCCAAACCGGCCTGAACGCCCCAGTAGCTGAGAACGGTCAGCAATCCCAGGCCGGCATAAACATCCCACGGCAAAAGCTGGTGAGGGCGCAAGCTGCGCAGCCAGTAACCTGCCCCAAAGGCCAACCAAATACAAAGGCCATCCCCGAAGCAAGCTAGGGGCACCCACAGACGATGCGGATCCAAGCGAAGGGCGTAGCTGCGCAAAGGTTCCGTCTCCCTGGTGCGAAAGGACTCCGTCCCGCTAGCGCGATCGGCCAAGAGCTATCTCCTCCAAAAACGAAGACTGGGAACAATCTTATGAAAAGATTATCCCCTTGAGGCTGCAAGGACTCCGTCTCGCTAGCGCGATCGGCCAAGTTGACTCAAAAAACTGGTAATAACGGCGAGAAGTTGAGGATTAAGAGGCTCAGTTTCCCAGAGGAGCAATTTTCAAAGGGCTCCGTCCCACTGCCGCAATAGGGCTGGCTACCGCCAACAACGACAGGCCAAAGGGCAACGAAAACTTGGGGATCAAATAGGCTTCCGCGGCAAAAATCTCTGCTAGAAGTTGATTGAGCCAAAGGGGCGGCATTTTCAAGTCTGGACTTTCCCGCAGGCGAAGTATTTTCTGGGCTAGGCGGATCCCTGCTGCCAGAGGGAAGAGAAAGCTGTTGAAAAAGGTAAAGGTATGAATTTGCAAGCCGGCGCTCTTGAGTAAGGAGAGAAGTTGTGCCACTGTGTAGCGTCTCTTGTGGTGATTGAGCTCGTCATGGGCGCTCCACAGCCAGGGATAAGCCGGCACCGTGATCACCATGTAGCCAGATGGCTTTAACCTCTGGATGAGGGCTTCCAGAGCTGCTGTGTCTTCGTCTAAATGTTCCAGAACGTCCAGCAGAGCAATTAAATCAAATTGTTGAGAGCCAAAAGGGATCCGATGCGGCAATTCGCCTTCTTCCACAATCGCAATGCCACGAGCCCGGGCCAAAGGCAATGCTATTTCGCTTCTTTCCATGGCCCAGACTTGGCCAAACTGAGACAACATTTCCAGGTTGCCACCGCTGCCACATCCCGCTTCCAAGATACAAGCTGAGGGAGGAAGAGGGATCCCTGCAATAACCCGGCTGAGAATCTGTCGGCGGCCCACAAACCACCAATGTCGATCCTCTAGGCCTGCCATTTGTTCATAAGCTTTGGGATCCATAGTCGTCCCCAATGGTTGGGAACTTGTTAGGGAGAAAGCCTGGCCTTGCCCCAGCGGTTTTGGCGGTACCAGGCGGCCACATGGGGGCACCAAGCCTCGAAGTGGGGCCACATCAACTCGCACAGCTCGCGGATCTCCCGCTGGGCATCCTCCTTAGCCCGCAAATCCAGAAAGTGCATCAAGCTGCGGCAATTAAAAGACACTACAAAATGTTGGCGGATCCCGTAGCCGATGATGTTACGAGCATCCTCATAGGGCACCCCACACTCTTCGACCAGGCGATAATAGGCAATGGCCTGGCTGCGATACTGCTCAAGAATGATGTTTAGGGCCTCGGGAGAGATGGGCTTGAAGCCTTGGCGGGTTTTGGCTTTGCCTTCCTTGACGCTGGCGGGAACGTAAAATAGAGTTTCCAACTCTTGCAAAGCTAACTCTGCCCCGGTTTTGTCGGCAAAAGCAGAAGTTTCGTCCCAGCCCCCCGTATACGGGGGGCTGGGGGGCTGGTTGGGGGGGCCGGGCGGGGGGTTGGGGGGCGTTCTCCGGGGCCCAGACAAGAGTCTTTTGCCCAAATCGGCAATTTGCTGGCCTGTATATCGAAAAGATTGAACGTCGAAAGAAATTCCCACCCGATGAGTACGGGCCTGTTGCATGACAGCATGGGGAAAATAGCCTACCCCAAACGTGATCTGAGGGTGCTCCAGCGGCCCATAGTGGCCACGGTTGCCCTCCAGCAGATGCCGCACCACGGCCTCGCCATATTTTTCCGGGATCCGGCTCTCTGGGGTAACAAAATCAGGGCTGTGATCTTGGTGCATCGCCTGGTAGATCACCCGTTCGGGATCTGGGGTTTGGCTGAGCACCACCACTTGAAATAAGGCATCCACGGGCTGTGTCCCCAAAGCTAGAGACGACTGGCTAGTCTCACAGTATAGAGAGGATCAAGCCGCAAGCAGCCTTGCTATAGGAGCCTACGAGCCCGCGTTTCCTCTGCCAGCACCAAGTTTAGGCCCGGATTGCTGCGCATCAGCCCCGCCACGTAAAGGGTATAGACTTTCCCTGCCTCTAACTGGAGGTCAAACCGTTGCAAGGGAATGCTCCGGCCAGGAGACGACTGCCCACCTGGCGCGGGGGCTGAAGGAGCTATGGCCACCTGAATTTGGGTAAAGCCGGGTCGCATGGCTTGAAAGGTGGAAACTTGCCCGAAGGCCAACTGAGGTATCAGCACCCGCCCTTGCTCCCCCTGCCATTGCAGGGCCGGCGCATCAGGGGCAGCGTGAACAAACCGAACCAGGGCTTGGTCAAACAGCGAGTTGATGTTGTCTTCCAAAACTAAGGCCGTCACGCGATTGGGCTCGTCAGCAGCCACCACCGAGAACACTCCCCCGCCTCTGAGGTTGGCCACAGTTCTGGCCGCAACCGTTCGCGCTAGCGGAACGGAGTCCTTAAAACTCGCGGGCTGGCCAGGGCTGGTCGTCTCAGGGGTTGAAAACAAAACAATGTCGTACTCGCCCGCCGGCATACGCACGTACTCGCTCACCGAGCCATAGGCTACACCTTGAGCAGCCCTTACCCCCCCCACTTCCAAGTCGATCCGAGGGGCAT
Source organism: Synechococcus sp. 'PEA 65AY6A-5F PE A' (assembly GCF_047462575.1). NCBI lineage: Bacteria > Bacillati > Cyanobacteriota > Cyanophyceae > Synechococcales > Synechococcaceae > Synechococcus > Synechococcus sp. 'PEA 65AY6A-5F PE A'. The sequence continues at coordinate 65,060 of NZ_JAOALE010000008.1, read as the reverse complement.
TGGGGGCCACATGCACCAAGCGCACCTGGATCTCAGAAACTCCCGCGGATGCCGAAGGCATCGGGATGGCACAGCCGGACAAAAGCCCCGGCATTAAAGCCCCGCCCACCACGCAGAGGACTGCGCTCACCCACTGTCGCACCATGTTTACACTGTTTACACTCACTCCTACTCCTCACACCCAGGGTTCATAAGGGAGATCGAGCGGAAGAGCCCTCTCGCTTCCCAAAAGTTCGGGTTAGCGCAAGGGATCCCATCCCCTGCCGCCAAGGAACCTGCTCTTGTCTTACCCCAGTTTTGCGCCTGATGCCATAGAGCCGGGCAGGATTTGCGGCCCCCCTAAATCAAAGGGATCCCGGCGGCCGGACCCAGAAGAGCTGGGCGAGAAGAGCGGCGGCTGAACAAGCGGAAATAGGTGCTGACGGCCAACTCTTTCAGCGGGAAAAGCAGGTAGGTGAGGGGGTTGATGGTAACGATGATGTTGCGGCAATCGCGCTTGGCCTGGGCCAGGATCTGGGCGGCCACCCAATCGCCTGACATGACTCCAATCGGGTTGAGCTGGCTCTTGAAGGGCCCGAGGATGAGCTTGCGCACCACACAGGGGGCATCGAGACGGCGTAGGGTAACCAGATCGCCCAGGGCCCGTTTGGAGAGCTCGTAGAGAGGGCTAAAAGCAGGGCTGACCTCGGCTTCGGAGGTGTTCACCCAAACCTCTTTGGTGGCCATTTCCCGATTGCCGCGCACCGTTTGGAAAAACAGCTCCATCAGGCGCCAAGCGGAGAAGGTGTTGACAGCATAGGACTGGTGGACCGACTCGGGATCCCGCTCCCCATGCACGTTGAGGCCGTGGTTGATCACCAAGATATCGACTCGTTCCAGGAGCCCGGCCAGGGATCCCTCCTGACCCACCTGCCAGTGGATGGTCTCCACCGGCTGGGGCTGGCCGTCCACTTCGATGGCGACCGAATCCGCATGGGAGCTGAGGGCGATGACTTTGGCCCCATGGCGGGAAAAGTGCTTCAAGAGGGCCCGGCCCAGAGTGCCAGAGGCACCGGTGACGGCCACGCGCTTGCCTTTAAAGGAGAGACTGGTGCCCATGATCCGATCCACTAAGGTCAGGGTGCCGCAAAAGTAGGCGTTGGTATCGTCGAAGTGGTGCCGCCAGTGGTAGGCGCGGTTGACATGCCACTGGGCAGGAGGAGCAGGGAAAGGCCCGGGTTGGTGGGTAATGTCCGTCTGCAGGGCCAGCCCCCAGCCGCGCAACATGCCGGCAACCAGAAAACTGGCCGAGTAGAGTACCCCCACCGCCGCCGCTAGGCCATACAGCCAGGATCCCTGTCCCAACAGCACCACCCAAGGGATCCCGGCCAGGATCATCGTCGCCGCTTCGGGGACATCGTGGTGCCACTGGGATTCTCGGTACAGCTTCGGGTCTACCACGCTGAGATCGGGGCGAAACAGGCGGTGGTGCAGAGTGTGCTTGGGCATCAGCCAGGGCCACTGGTGGGCCAGCCAATGGCGCCCATCCCGCACAACCTCGGCCCAAAGGACGGAAGCCAGGGCAACGACCCCAACCCCCAGCCACTGAGTTACGCTGCTAACATCCATAGGGCTTTGCCGGCAGTAGCCAAACCATCCTGGGCTCGCGGTCGCCTCTTGGCATCAATCTCAAAGCAGTTGGCGACCCTCAAAAATCATCGCAAAGATCCCTGATAAAGATCATCCCAGGCCGCAAGCAAGACGGCCAACGGCAGCTTTTGGGATCCCAGGAGCATGGTCTCAACCTCTTCTGCAAGCTTGTCTTCCCTCACCCCCAGCCCCTTTCCCAGCCCTCACCCCCAGCCCTTCTCCCAAAGGGAGAGGGGAGATATCAAGGGGCGGAGCTGGGAAGCTCGCGGATCTCAACCGTATCTCCCACTTGCAAACCTAAGGCCGCCGCCGTCCCGCCGCGGAACTCCAGCACGCCATCTACCAACTGATCAGAGGGTGGCCCATAGACGGGGCAGGGTTGGGCGGGGCAACCGGGCACATCGGCAGCGATGTACACCACCTGGCCTTGGCGGAGAAAGATAATGTCCAGGTTGAGCAGGGTGTTAAACATCCAGAAGGCAGCCGGCTGGGGTGGGTCGAAGGGAAACCACATGCCGCGATCAGGCGGCAAATCGGTGCGAAACATCAGGCCCAGCCGCTGTTGCTCAGGGGTGCGGGCCACTTCCAGCTCAAAGCGCCGGCCAGCGATGGTGACTTCTGCTGCCACCGGCAGGTGCTGGGGCTCTCCTTTGGCCGAGGTCGCGTTGGCAACGGCTGCCGTCTCCTGGGCTTCTAAAGATGAGGATCCCCCAGCAGTACATCCCAGCAGCAGAGCCAGGCCTAAGGCAATCCCGCCCGCTGTGGCAACCCGGCGAGAGCGCCGCCCCTCCCTTGCCCGCAAACTCATCCCTTGTCTCCTGCCGAGCTAGCTGTGCAGGCTTGATCCTACCCTGCTCTTTAGGTTGAAGAGGGAGGGGATCCGTAGCCAGTTTGGCCGGGATCTCCTGCGGGCTTTGGCCTGTCGATCTCTCCTCAAGCGCAAAGAGCCATCCACCCCCAACCCAATACCATAGCCATAGAGTCTATCTATCGTTCCCCACCCGGCCAGGAGAGACCCCATGAAAGACCTTTTGAGCAGATCCTCGCTGAGCCGGAGCTCGCTTCTGGCTCTGTTTGGCCTATTGCTTTTGGGTCTCTGGCCCGCACAGGGGATGGGATCCCAGGAGGCCCCGGTGCGGATCCCGTTTGAGCCGACCGTGACCTATGGGGAAGGCTATGGAGAAGAGGCTGTGGCCCAACAAGCCCAAAGTCGCTTTGCGCTAAAGCTGTTTGATCGCCTGCTCCAGCAGCAGCCGCAAGAGAACCTCTTTTTCTCTCCTTTGAGCATTCACTTGGCTCTGAGCATGCTGTACAACGGCGCCGCTGGGGAAACGCAGGCGGCCATGGCCGAGGTGCTGGAGGCCCAAGACCTCTCCCTCCATGAGTTGAACTGGACCAATGCCCAGATGGCGCGCTGGCTGGTGGAGCGATCCCAAGCAGAAGGGCCGATCCAGGTGCAAATTGCCAACGGCCTTTGGGTCGATCAAACCCTCACCCTGCGGCCTCCCTTTTTGCAGGCGCTGGCCACCTATTACCAAGCAGTGGCCAATCGGGTGGAGCTGGGATCCCGCCAGACGGTGCAGGCGATTAACCGTTGGGTAGCCGAGCGCACCCAGGGCCAGATCGACCGCATCGTGGATCGCCTCAGCCGGGAAGACAGGCTGGTTTTGCTCAACGCCATTTACTTCAAGGGAGAGTGGACCCAGCCCTTCGATCCGGCCCTGACAGAGCCCCAGCCCTTTACCCGCCCAGATGGCCGCCGTGTCCAAGTGCCGCTGATGGCCCAATCCGGTCGCTACGGCTACCGAGAGACCGAGCAGCTCCAGGTGGTGCGCCTGCCCTATGGGGAAGGGGAACTGGCTATGGTGATCCTGCTGCCCAAGCCAGGGGTGAGCCTGGAAGCCCTGCGACAGGAGCTCAGCCCAGAAACTTGGCAAGAATGGACGGGATCCCTGCCCACCCGCCCCGGCTCGGTGCGGATCCCCAAGCTTAAGCTGGCCTACGAGACCGATCTGGGGCCGGCTTTGCAGCAGTTGGGCCTGGGGATCGCCTTTTCCCCTCAGGCCGATTTCAGCCAGATGACCCCAGAGCCGACACGGGTCAGCAGAGTCTTGCACAAGGCGGCCCTCGAAGTCAACGAAGAGGGATCCGAGGCGGCAGCCGCCACCGGGGTCATCGTCTCCCGCACCGCCAGCGACCGGCAAGAGCCCTTCCAGTTCGTAGCAGATCGCCCCTTCTGGTTTGCCATTGTGGCCTCCGGAGCCAACCGGGAGGCGCAAACTGTGCTGTTTATGGGATCCGTAGTCAACCCCAAGTAGAGGGCTGTAGCTCTGCTGGAACCTCCGGCTTGGGCGCCCCCTCCTTTTCCACAAGCAACTGGGCACGGCTGGGACGGCCCCACAGCACCTGCTCCTGCTGGTAAACCACCATGCCGGGTGGGGATCCCTTGGGTTTGAAGACGCACTTAGGGCGGGTATACACCACCGGTACCTGGTCGCTGAAGCGACCGCGGCTAAAATACGCCGCCAGATCGGCAGCCGCCTGCAGATCTTCACTTTCGGCCACCGCGCCCGGAGGCAGGCGCAACAGCACGTGGCTACCGGGGATCTCTTGGGCGTGAAACCACCAATCTTGGTCTTGGGCCACGCGGAAGGTCAGCCGATCATTTTGCCAGTTGTTGCGCCCCACCCAGATGGAGAAGCCGCTGGGGCTAGTGAAGCGATAGGGGTTGAAGCTGGCTGAAGAGGCCCGTCTGGATCCCTCTGCCCGGCTGGGGCTCTCTAGGTAGCCTTGTTGAATCAGCTCGGTCTCAACTTCTCGAAGGGCGGCCAAGTCCTGGGGATCCCGATAGGTTCCCAGATGCTGCAGGGTCGCTTCCACCTGCTCCAGGTAGCGGATCTCTTGCGCTACAGCTTCTAGCAAGGGCTGGACGGCCTCCTGGGCTCGTTTTTGTTTGCGGTGCTTGCGGTAGTAGGCCTGGGCGTTGAGAACAGCGTTTTTCTCCGGATCCAGCGGGATCTTGACCATCTGGCCGCTAAAAAAGTCTGGCAGCTCCATCAAGCTCAGCCCTGGCCGCCAGAGGTGGAGATGGGCCATGAGCAGATCGGCAGCCTGCTTGGAGGCTTCCGCTTGGGCCGAGTCGGCCAGCATCCTCTCGAAGTGCTCTTGCCGCTGGCGGAGTTTTTTCAGCAGGGCAGCCAGCTTTTGCCCCAGGCGCTGCCGCTCTCGCTCAAAGCGTTCGCGGTTGAGCTGGGCTTGGTAGTAGGCTTCCAGGAGCTGATGCAAGTTGGGTGTAGAGGGATCCCCGCCAGAGCCCCTCCAGCCGAGAACAGTGTACCCCTGGGGGGTAAGGGCCGGCTTAAACTGAGCCGTTTCCAGGCGGGCCAGCCAGTCCTGCCACCAAAAAAACAGGGCCTGCCACTCCTGGGGCGAGAGTTGGTTGCTGGGGGTTTGGGGTGGGATCCCGGCCTGCAGGCACATGGCCTCTGCCAAATGCCGGCTCAGGCCGCGGTAGCAGCGCAGCAGCCGCTGAGCAATGGGGCCAGGGATTAGGGCAAGACGCTCTTGCCACTGGGAGAAGGGCTCGGCTTGGTGCGGGATGGGATCGCTGAGGGCAGGGGGAGCTTCGTAAAGTAGACCCGGCTGCACCGGCCGTACCCGCGACTGTCGCTCGCTTACCCCGTGGCCGCAGGCCAAGATCATGCCCCCCTCGTCCACCAAGATGGCGTTGCTGTACTTGCCCATCACTTCCAGATAAAGGTGGCGTTGAGGGGGATCCGCGGGGCGAGGGGCAAAGCGAAAGTCAATCACCCGCTCCCACTCGTCCAGCAGCGCCAGCTCCGTCAGCGCCAAACCCCGCAGGTGCCGTTGCAGGTGTTGGCTAAAGGGCAAGTCCTCTGCTTCCTTGGGGGGAGCCTGACAGAGGTGAACTCGGGCCGCCTGAGGATGCCAAGACAGGAGCAAGCAAGGACGCGCCTTGAGGGTGCGCAGGCCAATCACCACCGTCCACAGATCCGTCTGCTGGATCCACTCCACGCGGGCAGGCAGCAAGGGATCCCCCCCGGCCTCAGCCCCTTTTAGATCTGCCAGCACAGCACGGAGGGTGGTCAGGTCAACCGGTTGCATCCCTGCTGCTCCTTGGGATCGGGCAACGCCTGGGGAACTGAACGAGGGCCTCCTTCCATTATCTGCCGCTCCCCTAGCTGGCGCTGGCAACAAAAAGACTCCGCCCAATCGACTTGAGCGGCAACCAAGGGGCTGCATTGGGGCAAGAGGCTTGGTACTTCCACCTTTGGGCTTTTTGGCCCAGGTGCCTTCAATTCTCAGGCAGAAACCCCGAGCTGCCTAGTCCTCGTCTTCATCGTCATATTCTTCATCATCGTACTCCTCCTCTTCCACTACCTCGTCCAGATCGAGCAGCACAGCATTGAGTTGGTCGAACAGGGCTGGCGAGTCCTCTGGGTTCAGTAGGTAGGGATCCCCCTCGTCAGGCAGGGCCACGTAGACCAGAACTGGGTCGAGGGGCGTAAAGATGCCGTATTTCTTGTCTTTGTAGAAGAAGGTAGCCAGCAGTTGGAATTCCTGGGCATCTTCCTCGCTTTCGCCCAGCTCGAACACATCTTCCTCTTCAACAGGGGGCAACTCTCCCTGCACCGTCAGGATGTCGAAGCCGTTTTGCTGCAGAGTCAAGTTCAACTCCTCCAAGACGGCCTGGATGGTGGGGATAGCAGCCTGGAGCTCCTCTGGATCCGGCTCATCCAGGATCCCTTCCATGTCCGCATCTCCGTTCACCGCTTGGCCGGGCTCTTCTTCCCCCTCCCAAACCAGAACTTTGATCACGGCGTCCACGGGCGTGGCCAGTGCATAGGCTTGTTCCTCAATGACCACCTGCCTCAGGATCTCGCATTTCAGAGGCTGGTTCTGCTCGTCGCGGAGCACTAAGGTTTCGCGGGATTCGGCCATGGAAAGTAACCCAGGGTAGGAAAATGAGGTCAACCAAAGCTTATTCTCCCATGTTCTGATCCCCCGCAGAACTCAGGGATCCTCGTCGGCACTGCCGGCTTCGGCCTGGGCCAGGGCTTCCAGAGCCAGCAGGATCTCCTCTTCTCGCTGGCTATAGGTCTCTTCATCGATCTCCCCCAGATCGAGCTGAATCTGGAGAGCGGTGAGTTCTTTCTGGAGGTTTTCTTTGCTGTCGAGTTGTGCCTCGGCCCGCTCGCGAATCTGCTCCGCCAACCACAGCAAGCTCTGGGCCGGCCACGTCAGCAATTGCCAAACCATCCCCGCGCCTCTCCCGTGATTTAGGTCAATCCTAACAAGCGGATCCCACCTCCGCCTAAAGCCCGATAACCGATGCTCAGACCCTCCCAAAGGTGGCGCCATAGACCCGAAACAGAGGGATCCCTGCCGCTGGACTCTGCTGCTGGTTGCCGTTGCTCCTGTTCCAGCAACTCCAGCAGGTGGGTGTTGTTGGCTGCCCTGGCTGCTTCTAGACGATGGGCCAGAGAGACAGCGATGTTCCGCCGATGGCGGGCCAGAAAGCTAGCTCCACTCGCTTCAGCAGTTGCGCTCATAGAAATAGATAGAAAAAGGCCGAGGCAGTTGAACGGGCTATGGAGGTGTTGAGACGAGTGGGGATCGCCGAGCAAGCCGAGAAGTATCCTGGTCAACTTTCGGGGAGGCAGCAGCAGCGGGCGGCGATTGCCCGCGCCTTGGCCATGAATCCGGCGGTGATGCTCTTCGATGAGCCCACCTCGGCCTTGGATCCGGAGATGGTCAAAGAGGTGCTGGACGTGATGCGGGAGCTGGCCCGCTCGGGCATGACCATGGTGTGTGTAACCCACGAGATGGGCTTTGCCCGCGAGGTGGCGGATCGGATTGTCTTCTTCGACCGCGGCAAGATCGTGGAAGAAAACACCCCCCAAGAGTTTTTCAGCAACCCCAAGGAAGAGCGTTCTCGCCTTTTCTTGTCGCAGATCCTTTCCCACTAAGGGGCTGCGCTTAGAGAGGCGCAAGCCGTGCCAGAAAGGCCCCCTCCGGCTCTTGGTAGAGAATTTGTCCCTGCCAGCCGTTGGCGTGGGCACAGCGCAGCAGGGTTTCCGGATCCACAAACAGCCAGGGAAAGGGATCCCCGCGCTGCCCGCCGTACTCGGCCACAAAGTTCACCACCCTGGCTTTTGCCTCGCCCGCTGTTCTGCAGTCTCTCCCCTTCTCCCGATCCTCGGCTTCAGAATTAGCTGAACTTTCTACCTGCGGCAGATCCGCCGCGTCGCCCTCTTCACTGAGATCGGCTAGATCGGTGGAATCCACAAGCAACTGGCCGGTGGGCTGAACCCAGTGGCGGGCCAAGCTTAAAAAGCGCTCCAACCCCGCCAGGGATCCCACCAGGCCGGCGCCGTTCATCAGCAGCAGCGTATCGAAGGGCTCTTCCGGCCCCTCCCAGTGGAACAGGTCGGCGGCGATGCGGCAATGCACCCCCCGTTCGGCCATGATCTGCAACGCCACCGGCGAGCGATCCAGGGCGGCTACGGCAAACCCCTCCTCCTGCAACAGCAGGCTGTGGCGGCCCGTGCCGGCGCCAATGTCCAGCACCCGACCGCGGCAGAGCTCTAAGGCCAGGGCCTCCACCTCCGGCAGCTCTTGGGTGAAGAACACCTCCGGCGAGACCACCTGGGGCTCCTCTGCCAGCGGGATCCCCTCGGCGCTGTAGGCGTGCAAGAGCAGGGATCCCCTCGCCTGGCCCCGGTGCCAGTCCCACAGGGCTTGCTCGAGCGGATCCTGAGGCAAAGGGTTTTCGACAACCTCTATCATGGGAAGGGCAAGCCTCTAGTCCTGAATTTGCTGAACAACATATTGTCTTACGGAACTAAAATAGCCATACTGAATTAAGCGTGCTGCCGCGGCTATCCCAAAGTTATGTTGCTAGGTTTTTGCACCCGATTGGAACTAAATAACCGGCAAAAGACCTTGGCCGCTCAGCATGCAGGGGTAGCTCGTCACGCCTACAACTGGGGTCTGGCTATCTGCAAGCAGGCTGTTGAATCCAAACAGAAGCTACCCACGGCTATTGACCTGCACAAGCGCTTGGTAGCCGAGGTGAAGAAAGAAAATCCCTGGTACTACCAGGTCTCCAAATGCGCTCCTCAGCAGGCCCTCCGCAACTTGGAGCAAGCCTTTAAGCGCTGGCGGAGTGGGTTGGGGAAGTTCCCCCGCTTCAAACGCAAGGGAGTGCGAGACAGCTTTTACTTGGAAGGTAGCATCCGCATCTCTGGTGACCGCATCAAGGTACCTATCCTTGGTTGGTTACGCTGTGCGGAGCTGCTCCCCACTGCCACACCCAAGAACGTGGTCATTAGTCTTCGCGCTGGACATTGGTATGTCTCCTTCAAGTATGAAGCTCCGGCGCCTCAGGTGGAGAAGACCGGGGAAGTTGTGGGAGTAGACTTAGGTATCAATCGCTTGGCCACCTGTTCCGACGGGGAAGTATTCGAGAATCCAAAGCCCTATTACAAAGCGAGGAAGCGTCTGGCCAGGCTGCAACGGCGACTGAGTCGTAAGCAGAAGGGATCCGCTAACCGTAAGAAGGCAGTAGCACAGCTCGCTAAGGCCCATAAGCGGGTGGCAGACATTCGGCAAGACAATCTGCACAAGCTAACGACCTACCTGGCCAAGAAATATCGGGTAGTGGTGATTGAGGACTTGCAGGTGAAGAACCTGCTTAAGAACCACAAGCTGGCAGGAGCGCTGTCAGATTGTGGCTTTTACGAGTTTCGGCGACAGCTAGAGTATAAGGCCCGGCTCTACGGCTGTCAGGTGGTGGTGGCGGATAGGTTTTATCCGTCCAGCCAACTGTGTTCTCGCTGTGGGCACCGACAGAAGATGCCGCTACAGGAAAGGATGTTCTGCTGCCCGTGTTGTGGTCTGGAGCTAGACCGCGACTTGAATGCAGCCCTAAACCTGTTGCGGTGGTACAGAACTACCTCAAGCTCTGGGGGAAGTGACGCCTGTGGAGATCCCTCTGGCGGGGTGGTAGGGGTGAACTCTGCCGCTAGTCATGGGTCGCTGAAGCAGGAAGAAAGCAGCGATGCTGGGCAAAGTTCTGCTTTGTTCAGCGTTGCATAAGTCTTTCGGAGCGGAAAGCTAGAGTCTTGCCCCAATGGCCATTGCCGCATTTCTTTACGCTGCCGCTTTGGTTCTTTTGCTGATCGCAGGAGTCGTTTGGGCCACCTCTCAGCCGGCTAACTTGGAGACCGAGCCACAGGCCGGCGCACCTCCAGAAGAGCCCCCGGCAACCCCATCTGTTCCTGTTTCCATTGTGGAGCAACTGGAGCGCCAATACCGCAACAGCCCTTCCTACCGTCCCGATCCTTAGCGTATACTTCAAGAAAGTTCTTGAAGATCCTTGAAGAGGGGGGGTCCAAGAGCTTCCTGAAGGCGTGAGCGGTACCCCTGCTGTCCGGATTCTGCTGTTCTCTTCCTTGGGGCCCATGGCTGCGAAGTCTCCACCCCCTATCGTCTACATTGCCCTAGGGCTATTGCTCCTCTGGGGTGGTCATCGCGCCTGGCAGGCGGGCTACATCCGCTGGCCAGAAGGGATCCCTCTGCCAGGGTTGGGCGGTAGGGCCCAAGATCTGCTCTTAACCAGCGGCGAGCGCACCCTGTTTGCCGATAGCAGTCCCGCCGCCGTGGCTGCAGCAGAGCTGTTGCGCCAGGGCAATTTCGGCGCGGCGATCCCGCTCCTAGAGATGGGGCTACAGAACAACCGCAACGACCCGGAAGCTCGCATTTTCCTCAACAACGCCCGCGCCCAGCAGCAGGGCAACCCCTTGAGCATAGCCGTGGTGGTGCCCATCTCCAGCAACCCCAACCGCGCCAAGGAGACCCTGCGCGGCGTGGCCCAGGCCCAAGAGGAGCTATTTCAGCAAGGGGGTATTGCAGGGCGGCTGCTGCGGGTGGTGATTGCCGACGACGGGGATAACCCAGAGCGAGCGGCGGCAGTGGCCAAAGCCCTGGTGGGCCAGCCCGAGATCCTGGGGGTGATCGGCCACAACGCCAGCGATGCCACCCTGGCGGCGGCTGAGATCTATCAGTCTGCCGGCCTGGCCATGATCTCCTCCACCTCCACCAGCACCCGCATCAGCCTGCTGGGGAACGCCATCTTTCGCACCGTCCCCTCCGACCAGATTGCTGGCACGCAACTGGCCCGCTATGTCCTTAACAAACTGCGCCTGCAGAGGGTGGCCATCTTCTACAACCCCAACAGCGCCTACAGCACCAGCCTGCGCGACGCCTTTGCCGCTACCCTGACCAGCGAAGGGGGCGTTGTGCTGGCGACCTTCGACCTGTCGGCAGCCGATTTCAACCCCCAGGCCAGCCTGCAGACAGCTCTGGGGCAGGGATCTCAGGCGGCTTTCTTGGCGCCCACGGCTTCCGTGGCCGAAAAAGCGCTGGCCGTTGCCCGCGAGAACGCTGCCCTTGGCCAGCCCCTCGCCCTGGTGGGGGGGGATGTGCTGTTTAGTCTCACCACCCTCAAGGAAGGGGGGGCAGCAGTAGAGGGGCTGGTGGTGGCGGTGCCCTGGCATCCCGACGTGCCCCGCAACCGCGGCTTTGCCCAGAAGGCAGCCCAGATGTGGGGAGGGCAGGTGAGTTGGCGCACGGCACTGGCCTACGACGCCACCCGTGTTTTTCTCCAGGCTATTCGGCAGGGATCCCCCAGCCGCAGCGGCATTCTCACTGCCCTGGGCGACCCCAACTTCCGCTTGCCAGACGGCGCTTCCGGGGAGGTGCGCTTTTTGCCCTCCGGCGACCGCGATGCTCCCCATGTGCTGGTGCGCATTGAACGGGGCAACCGCTCCGGCACCGGCTACGATTTTGTGCCCCTCCCCTAGGGCAGGCGCTACAGTAGGGGGTGCTCTCCATCTCCTCAGCTTGGACAGATCCCATGCCCAGCCAGATCACCGCGTGTTTTCAGGCGCTGCGCAGCCGCGGCGAAGCCGCCCTCATCCCCTACCTCACCGCCGGGGATCCCAACTTGGAAACCACCTTTGCGGCCCTGCAAGTTTTGGAGGAGAACGGCGCCGACCTCATCGAGTTGGGGGTGCCCTATTCGGATCCCCTGGCCGATGGGCCGGTGATCCAGGCAGCAGCCACCCGCGCCCTCAGCCGGGGCGTCACCTTGGGCGACATCTTGCAGGGCTTGCGGGGCCTCTCGCTGCGGGCTCCCCTCGTCCTGTTCACCTACTACAACCCCATCCACCAGCTCGGCATCCCCACCTTTGTGCGGCAACTGCGCCAGGCCGGCTGTGCCGGCTTGGTCGTCCCCGACCTGCCCCTGGAAGAGGCCGGATCCCTGCGGGAAGCAACGCAGGCGGAGGGGATCGACCTCATCCTGCTGGTGGCCCCCACCAGCCCCGCCGAGCGAATGCGCCGTATTGCCCAACAGTCCAGCGGCTTTATCTACCTGGTCAGCACCACCGGCGTCACCGGCGAACGGGCCACCCTGGAGCAGCGGATCCCGGCCTTGCTGCAGCAACTGCGCCAATACACCTCCCTGCCGATTGGGGTAGGCTTCGGCATCTCCACCCCCGACCAGGCCCGCCAGATTGCTCTCTGGGGAGCGGATGCGGCGATCGTGGGCAGTGCCTTTGTGCAACGGCTGGCCAAGGCCCCCACCCCCGCCCAAGGGCTGCAACAAATTGCCCACTTCTGCCGGGATCTCAAAGCTGCCCTGCAAGGCATAGGTACCCCGCAACATTGACTGCTGCAGTGTGTGGGCAAGAGGCTTGCCTTTATCTCAAAACAAGTGAAACGAATGTTTACATTTTTTTACTGCCCTCGCCGACCAGTTTCTGGCCTGCTGACCCAACAGAGCCAGAGGATTGGCGGCCAAGCAGACACTCTGGTGCCTGTTTATTTGTAAATCTTCACAAAACACTCATCCCTCCCACGCTATAAAATTGACCTGGATGCTCGGCTGTCTGAAAGTCGCAGAGGTTCTTGACCTGTCTCAAAATCTGGGGCTTCGGTGGGGGTAGTTTTGAGCAACCCGCTCCACAGGATCCCCGGTTTTTGGGCAAGGAGGATCCCGCAAACAACAGAGTTTGGGATCCCACTTTTGAGAGGTTCAGCCAGTCGCCCATCGCTTTTTGGAAAGACCAGAAGGAGATCCATCATGCAAGACGCCTTTACCCGGGTGATCGCTCAGGCAGATGCACGCGGTGCCTTTTTAAGTGATCAAGACTTCGACCGTCTGGCGGCTTTGGTGGCAGAAGGCAACAAACGCCTGGATGCTGTCAACCGCATGACCAGCAACGCCGCCCAAATCGTAACCAACGCGGCTCGTTCCCTGTTTGCCCAGGAGCCGGATCTGATCGCCCCTGGCGGTAATGCCTACACCAACCGTCGCATGGCCGCCTGCCTGCGGGACATGGAGATCATCTTGCGCTACATCACCTACGCCACCTTGGCGGGGGATAGCTCGGTGCTGGAAGATCGCTGCCTCAACGGCCTGCGGGAGACCTACATTGCGCTGGGGGTGCCCACCAGCTCCATGGCCAACGCCATTGCGGCCATGAAGAAGGAAGCCCTGGCCAAGATCATGGATCCGAACGGCATCACCCCTGGCGACTGCTCGGCGCTGCAAAGCGAGGTGGCCAGCTACTTCGACAAGGCGGCTGCCGCCATTGTTTAAGTTAAAAGCGGTCGTCCCTCTTTAAAGCTCCGTGAGATCGCCTAGATCCCTTTTTTCCGACAGGCAGACAGGCATTCCCAACTTGGAGAAGTGCCGGCTGCTCAACTAAGACTTTTGCTAACAGTCAACGCATTTAGGAGTTGCAAGGTGAAAACTGTCATTACCGAAGCGATTGCCGCTGCTGACAATCAAGGGCGTTTTCTCAATGCCAGCGAGCTGCAGGCCGTTAATGGTCGTTACCAGCGCGCTGCTGCCTCTCTGGAAGCGGCCCGTGTCTTGACCCAAAACCAACAAACGCTGGTGCGCGAAGCGGTGCAGGAAGTGTTCAAGCGCTTCCCCTACCTGACCCAGCCGGGCGAAATGGGTCACGGCGATGTGTTTCAGGCCAAGTGTGCCCGCGACATTGGCTACTACCTGCGCTTTATCACCTACTCGCTGGTTGCAGGCGGCACGGGCCCCCTCGATGAATACCTGGTGGCGGGCCTGCGGGAGGTGAACCGCTCCTTTAACCTCTCCCCGAGCTGGTACATTGTAGCTCTGCAGCACATGAAGAGCCGTGCTCTGGGCATGCTGAAGGGCCAAGCGGCGAACGAAGCAGCCATTTACTTCGACTACGCCATCAACGCCCTTAGCTAAGGGATGCCAGAGTAGAGATCCCGTTTTTGGGGGAGCGATCTCTTTCTTCGTCTTCCAATTGAGTGCCCCTACAGAGCAGGCAGCAGCCCAAGTGGAGCTGAGCTGGTCGTTTCCAGGTTTTCGGCGCCGCGGCTCTCTTCGAGCCAGCTAGGTTGTCTGCCTGCTTCCCAAGCTTTTGTGCCTGGGTACAGTTCTGCCTCTAGAGGTGGCTTTTGCGGCCTCTCTGGCGGTCAGGAGGTCTTCGTGCCCAGGTGCCGCACAAAGTTGAACTCGACTCGGGGGAAAACGATGTTTGGTCAAAGCACCAGCGGCCCTGAAACTTTGACGGAAGCCGGCAGCCGGGTTTACAAGGTTGAGTACACTGGCCTGCTCAACCCACCCGATGCTCTGGCCACCTCGGCTAAGGTGCGTCGCAGTACCATGAGCATCACAGTTCCTTACAGCCGGCTGTCCACGGAGATGCAGCGCATTCTGCGGATGGGCGGCAAAATCGTGCAGGTCACTGCTCTATCGGCGGCCCCTGCCCAGAGCAACGGCGCTGCTGAGTAAGGGATTCCTCTGCTCAACGGCAGTCATCGGCAAGGTGGCCTCGATTCCATGGACGGCTCTGCAAGGGTTCCCATGACATCCAACACGGCGGTGCTGCCCCAGCCGCTCACCTGGGAGCAGGCGATAGCGCGGCTGCAGGGGGATGACCCGCAAGATCGGTACTATGCCGCTTGGTACTTGGGCACGGTTCGGGATCCGCGGGGGGTAGAGCCACTGCTGTTGGCGTTGCGAGATGAGCGGGATCGCACCGCCTTGGGGGGCTACCCGCTACGGCGCAATGCGGCCAAAGCCCTTGGGCAAATTGGCGACGTGCGGGCCGTGCCCGGCTTGATCGAGGCCCTTGGCTGTAGCGATCTGCATGTGCGGGAAGAGGCTGCCTATGCCCTGGCCCAGTTGGGAGACCGGCGGGCGGTGGCTCCCTTGTTGGCCTTGCTGCAGTCGCGGGAGCAGGAGCAGCCCTGGGAAGCCTTCATCGAGGCGCTGGGCCAGCTCAACGCCACCGAGGCCGAGGCGGCGATTCGGCCTTTCTTAAGCCACCCCTCGGAGCGGGTGCGTTCGGCAGCCGCTTGGGTGCTCTATCGCTTTACACAAGCCGAGGAGCTGACCCAAGTTCTGGTGGCGCTGCTGGCCCACCCCAATTTCAGCCTGCGCCAGGCGGCCCTTTTCGATCTGGCAGAATCCGGCTGGGTGGCAGGGGCGCCGCTGTTGGCGACAGCCGATGTGGCGCTTAACCTGCGCATCAATGCTCTGAAGCGACTGTTCGACGTGGCGCTGCAGTTAGGGCGAGTGCCGCCGGATCGGGTGGCAGCAGCGATCATCCCGCAACTGGACAGGCTGTTCTAGACGTGAAAGGGCTTGGGGCTCTCCCCCCCTATTGGCTCGCTTGGATGTTTCGTTAGTTTTTTACTTACCTTGGCCTCTGGGTTGTCTATGTCCTCTTCCTCGGCTGCGCAAGTGCTTCCCGCTGCTGTGGCTCAACTGGCCGCTGAACTGGAACAGGCCACCTCAGCGGAAGAACTGTTGCGGGTGGTGAGAGCGCTGGGATCCTTGGGCCACGTGGAAGGGATCCCCCTGCTCATTCGCGCCTTTGGCTTCAACCGCCCTGCCGTGGGGGAGGCCGCGCTGGAAGAGGTGTTGCGCTTTGGGGAGGCGGCGGTAGGGCCTTTGCTGGCCAACATCGATGGCTTCGACTATGGGGCGCGCGCCTATTCGGTGCGGGCGTTGGCCCGTATCGGCCACGGCGATGCCTACCCCTTTTTGGCGGAAGCCATTGTGGCGGACTTCGCCCCCAGCGTGCGGCGAGCGGCGGCCCGTGGGCTGGGACAGGTAGCGGCACGGCGGCCCTTCTCCGATCAAGAGCGAGCCTTGCACCTGTTGCGGCAATGCCTGGGCGACGCCGACTGGGGAGTTCGCTATGCCGCCGTCGGATCCCTGACGGATTTGGCTCGGCTGGGAGAGGCGTCCCTGCGATCTGCCGTCGAGGCAGCCCTGCAAATGGCCTTGCAGGATGCGGATCCCTTGATTCCCCTACGCGCCCGCCTAAGCCAGCAGGAGCTGGCTGCTGATCCATAACCCCTGCCATTTTGTTGTTTCGTTTCCTCAGGAGCATAACCTATGACTCTTCCGCTGCTTGCCGATCGCCCCACCACGCAAAGCGTGCGGGTGGAGCGCTACTTTGTACCCAGCGACGAAACCCCGCCCGCCTATCGCCCCGACGACCCGACGGGCATCGAAAATGTCATCCGCGCCGCCTACCGGCAGATCTTCAGCGAACACCTGATGCTGGAGAGCTACCGGCAAAAAGCGCTGGAGTCCCAGCTGCGCAACGGGGCGATCTCGGTGAAGGAGTTTATCCGTGGCCTGGGCAAGTCGGAGGTGTACCGGGATCTGGTCATGGTTCCTAACGACAACTACCGCTTCGTCGAGATCACCTTCCAGCGCTTCCTGGGCCGGCCCACCTACAGCCAGCAGGAGCGCATCAAGTACTCCATCATCCTGGCCACCCGCGGTCTGAACGGCTTTATCGACGCCGTTGTCGACAGTGAGGAGTACAACGCCGCCTTCGGGGACGATGTGGTGCCTTACCAGCGCCGCCGCCTTTCCGAGAAGCCGACCAACTTGCTCAACCCCCGCTACGGGGCGCGGTGGCGGGATGTTTCCGGCGTGAAGCGCTCGACGCGGGAAGTGGTGCGCACCTACCGGATTACTCGGCCTCCCAAGCCCGGGGATCCGGAAAACTTCCTCAACATGGCCCGCATGCTCAATCCCAAGCCGGCAGCGCGGCAAAACATCAGCGTCTTCGATCTGAAGATCCCCGACATGACCACCAACCGCCGCTGAGGGTTGGGCCTCCTACCCACTGCGCCCTTGCCAAGCTCTCAAGCCGATCATCCGACGCCGTTCGGGTGGATCGGCTCTTCGGCTTGGTTGGGGCAAGATTCGTTATAATCTGGGTGATGCTTCTTAACACTTGGGTTACATGAACAATCCAGTTGTGCGGGCTTTTTTTGTCGGCAAGGCGGTGGCCGACGTGCTGCGAGAGCGCCTGGAGAGCACCCTTGCCGACCTTGCCGGGGAAGTGGGCAAGGTGTGGGCGGAGCTCCAAGAGGGCTGGCAGACCTTTGCCCAGGATGTCATGGCCCGGGCTGAGGCGGAAGCATCGCTAGCTGCCCAGGAAATGGCGGCACCCCCCTTCAAGGCAGAAGACCTGCAGGCAACCCTAGACGACCTGCGGGCAGAGGTGGCGCAGTTGCGCTCCGAATTGCAGAAGTATCGGAGTCGAAACGCTTGAACGCCAGCACACTCCCATCCCGAGCCGTTTTGGGATCCGAACCCGCCAAGCCCTATACCGCCTACCGTTGGGCCCGAGAAAACTACACCCGCTGGGGCCGCCTCATTGATATTTGGCGATTTGTGCTCACCTGGCTGTTTTACCTCTGGCTGGATCAGCAGGCGTGGAGCTACGGGGGGCAGCCCACAGCGGAGCGCAAAGCCAAACGCCGCCGCGCCAGGGCCATCTGGATCCGCGAGACGCTGCTCCACCTCGGTCCTACTTTTATCAAGGTGGGGCAGTTTTTCTCCACCCGGGCCGATCTCTTCCCCTCCGAGTACGTCGAGGAGCTGTCCAAGCTGCAGGATCGGGTGCCTGCTTTTGGCTACGAACAGGTGGCAGCCATCGTGCAGCAAGAGTTGGGCAAGCCCATTGAGCAGATCTACAGCTATTTCGATCCCACCCCCTTGGCGGCGGCCAGCTTGGGGCAGGTGCATCGGGCCAAGCTCAAGACCGGCGAAGAAGTGGTGGTCAAGGTGCAGCGTCCGGGCCTGACCCGCCTGTTCACGATCGATCTGGAGATCTGCCGCGGTATTGCCGAGTTCTTTCAGTACCACACCCGTTGGGGCGGGCCGGGCCGCGACTGGATCGGCATCTACGAAGAGTGTCGGCGCACCCTCTGGAAGGAAGTGGACTACCTCAACGAGGGCCGCAACGCCGACACCTTTCGCCGCAACTTTCGGGACATGCCACAAATTGCCGTCCCCAAAGTGTACTGGCGCTACACTTCCCCCCGCCTGCTGACGCTGGAATACCTGCCAGGGATCAAGATCAGCGACTACGAAGCCCTGAGCGCGGCGGGGCTGGATCGCAAGCTCTTGGCCCGCTTGGGGGCAGAGGCCTATTTGCGGCAACTGCTCAAAGACGGCTTTTTTCACGCCGATCCCCACCCCGGCAACATTGCCGTGAAGCCCGATGGCACGCTGATCTTCTACGACTTCGGCATGATGGGGCGCATTCGCCCTGGCATCAAGGAAAAGTTGGTGGCCATGCTGGCGGCTGTGGTGGCCAAAAATGCCGACCTGGTGGTGGCCTCGCTGGTGGAGCTGGGCGTGTTGGTGCCCACTGCCGATCTGGCGCCAGTACGCCGCTCGGTGCAGTACATGTTGGATCACTTCATGGACAAGCCCTTTTCCAACAGCTCCGACGAGATCTCGGTGATGGCCATCAGCGAAGACCTCTACGAGCTGGCCTACGATCAGCCGTTTCGCTTTCCCGCCACCTTTACCTTTGTGATGCGGGCCCTGACCACGTTGGAGGGGCTGGGGAAAAGCTTGGATCCGGAGTTCAATTTCCTGGAAGTGGCCAAGCCTTTCGCGGAGGAGCTGATGAACGGCAGCAAACCGGAGACGGAGACTCTGCTAGCCCAGGTCAGCCGCCAGGCGGCAGAGTTCACCAGCAGCAGCCTCAGCTTGCCCCGCCGTCTTGAAGCGACCTTGAGCAAGCTGGAACAGGGGGAGCTACGCCTGCGGGTGCGATCCAGCGAGACGGAGCGCTTGCTGCGCAAGCTGAACAACACCGGGCTGGGAGTCATTTACGGGGTGTTGTTTGCGGCCTTTTTTTTGAGCGCAACTCAGCTCTTTTTGGCCGGACATGCTACCTTAACGGTTATCACTTTGGTTTTGGCTGCCCTCGCTGCTCTTGCTTTAATCAGAGTACTCTTAAGGTTGAATCGGTCAGAGCGATTGATGTGATGCGACGATATGCCTGCGCTACGGATCCCGGCAAGATCCGCAGCAGCAATCAAGATGCCTGCTACTGCGATCCAGAGGGGCGCTATTTTATTGTTGCCGATGGTATGGGAGGACATGCTGCCGGGGCTACAGCCAGCCTGTTGGCTGTCGAGACCATCCGAGAATATCTGGATCGAGGCTGGAAAAACGTGCCGGCACCCCGGTTGCTCAGCGAAGCCGTAGAAGCAGCCAACAGTGCCATCCTCAAGGATCAGCGGGAAAATCCAGAGCGGGCAGACATGGGCACTACGGTGGTGGTGGCCATGGTGGATCCCAAGGGCAACTGCTGGAGCGCTCACATCGGTGATTCTCGCCTCTATCGCCTACGGGGATCCGAAATGCAGCAAATGACCGAGGATCACACCTTAGTGGCTCGCTCCATTCGACTGGGGGAGCTGACCTATGAGCAGGCCCGGATTCACCCTTGGCGACATATTCTCGAGCGCTGCCTGGGCCGACCCGATGCGGGTCCACCTTCTGTGCAGCCGATTACAGTTTACCCAGGGGATCGCCTGTTGTTGTGTAGCGACGGCCTGACGGAGGAGTTAGACGACGAAGTGATCATCGAGTATTGCCTGCAGGTGGAAGATTTGGAGCAGCTTCCTCTAAAACTCATCGAGGCGGCCAAAGAGCGGGGCGGGCGAGACAACATCACAGTAGTGATTGCCGAATACGCCTAGTTTGCGCCCGGCTAAAGACGGTATTGGCGGTACACTTCGCTGGCCGCTCGGTGCAGCAGGGAGTGGCGGTAGACAAGCTGAGCGAGGTCGTTGCCGTAGCCGCCGCCGATAACGCAGGCAACGGGGTAGCCTCGCTTTAAGCAGGTGTCCAGCACCTGCATATCGCGGCGGAAGAGCCCCTCGTCGCTGAGGGCCAGCTTGCCCAAGAGATCTTCGCGGTGGGGATCCACCCCCGCATCATAGAGCACCAGATCCGGGCGCACCTGAGCCAACAGATCGGGCAGGTAGTCGGCCAGGGTTTGCAGATAAGCTTCGTCTTCCAGGCCCACCGGCAGGGGCACGTCCAGGTCGCTGGCCTGCTTGGTGGCGGGGAAGTTGGCGGCGCAGTGCATGGAAAAGGTAAACACCCGCGGCTCGGAGCGGAAGATCCAGGCGGTGCCGTCGCCCTGGTGCACATCCAGGTCTACAATCAGAACCTTTTGCACCAGCCCCTGCTGCAGCAGGACTTGGGCGGCGATGGCCAGGTCGTTGAAAATACAGAAGCCGGAGCCGTAGGCGGGAAAGGCGTGGTGGGTGCCGCCGGCGGTGTTGCAGGCCAGGCCGTGGCGCAGGGCCAATTGGGCGGTCAGGACGGTGCCGCCCACCGCGCGACAGGTGCGCTGCACCAGCTCGGGACTCCAGGGCAGGCCGATGCGCCGCTGCAGTTTGGCCTCCAGGGATCCCTCGCAGTAGGCCCGCACGTACTCTGGCGTGTGCACCGATTCGATCCAAGCCAGGGGGGGGAGTTCCGGCTGATGCACTTGCTGAGGGCGGATCACCCCTTCCCGCAGCAGCAGCTCGTGCAGGAGGCGGAATTTGGGCATGGGAAAGCGATGGCCCGGCGGCAGGGGGGCGCTGTAGTCGGGGTGGTAAACGACGGGCAAAGACATTCCAAGCAACCGGATCGACGGGGGTGAGCATAGCCTATTGGGGCCCCAGTGCTTATGGTAGAGGTAGCCCACTCTGGCCGGATCCCTGCGGGGGCTCTGCGCTGTTCTCTCTACCGCCGCGATTCCCTATGTTTACTGCGTCGGATCCCTTTTTGGGTCGCCTCTTGGCCCAGCGCTATCGCCTGACCCATCTGCTGGGGCAAGGAGGCATGGGGCGGGTCTACTTGGCCCAGGATCTGCTTTTTGGCGGGGTGGAAGTGGCCGTTAAGCTGCTCTCCCAGCCGGCGATGGACGAGCAGGCCCGCCTGCGCTTTGAGCGGGAAGCCAAAGCCTGCGCCGCTTTGGGCCAGAAAAGCCTGCACATTGTCAAGGTAAGCGACTACGGCATCACTGCCGATGGGGTGCCTTTCTATGTGATGGAATACCTCAACGGCCAAACCCTCAAGGACATTCTGGCGACGGGATCTCTGCCGCTGGAGCGCTTTTTTCGGCTGGCCCGCCAAATTGGCCTGGGGCTCAAAGCAGCCCACGAAGGGATCCTCCTGGAAGGACAGCGGATCCAGGTGATCCACCGCGACCTCAAGCCGGCCAACGTGATCGTGCTGGCCGACGAAAGCTTGGGGGAGCTGGCGAAGCTGGTGGACTTTGGCATTGCCAAGCTGCTCAACACCCGCGAGTCGCTCAGCCTTACCCACGCCTACCTGGGGACGCTGGCCTACTCCTCCCCGGAGCAACTGGAAGGGTTGCCGCTGGATGCCCGCTCCGACATCTACAGCTTCGGGATCATGCTCTACCAGATGGTGTCCGGCCAGATGCCCCTCCAGCCTACCACCGAATCTTTCCCGGGCTGGTACCAGGCCCACCACAAGCAGCGTCCCCTGCCTTTGGAAGAGCTGGGACTGCCGTTGGCGCTGCCCGCCGGTTTGTCGGATCTGATCCTCAGTTGTTTGGCCAAAGATCCGGCCGCCCGTCCGCCCACGGTGGCCAATGTGTTGGCGGAGCTGGAGCGCATCCAAGCCAGAGCGCAGGGATCCCCCAGAGGAGCTTCCCAGGCTGTTGCCCTTCAATTTCCAGCGATCCCCTCTGGCCCGCTTTTTCCCTCGGCGCCCCCCCTGGCCACGGCCGGCACGCTGCGGCTTGCGCCCCCGACAATGGCCGGCGAGAACAGGGGATCCCTGCTCTGGGCCCGCCTGATCCCCTTCTTGGGGGGCAGTTTGCTGGGCTTGGCCTTGGTGAGTTGGGGGTTGGGACGGTTGCTGCAGCGCCCTGCGGCTCCGGTGCTCTCCGGCTCTCGCCCCTCGCCAGCTGCCACGGAGTTAGAGGATGAGCGCCCAGGAGCGGAGGCGCAGCCCGATACGGCCCCTGAAGTTCTCGTTCCGGATATCCTTGGCAGCAGTGCTGGGCAGGACGAGGGCGCAACCCGTCGGGATCCGGCACCGGAGCTAGAACCCTACAGCGGGCCGGTGTTGCGCGCCTTCCCTCTCCAGACTTCCCGCGAGGTGGTGCGGGCCGCCCTGGGATCCCCCAGCCAGCAGGGGCGAGGCGCTCGGCCCAACACCGTCTACGACCTGTACCGCTTGGGCAGCATGAACTTGAGCCTCACCTACGACGAATCCAGCCTGGCGCTGCAACAAATCGAGGCCACCGTCGCCGACGACGTGCCCGCCCCGCAGGCGGAAGGGCTGCTGGAAGACATGCTGCAGGCCCCCTTGCCCCCCCAGTTGCAGCGAGAACTGCAGGCGGTGCGGGAAAACCGTTCTGAGCGCGTCCAGTTCCGCGTCGGCCCCTGGTCTGGCGTGGTCGAGCGCACCCCCCAGGGCCACCTCTACATGGCCGTTTGGGATCCCCCGCCCACCGTCCCCGTTGCCCAGCCCCGCCCAGCCCCCAGAGCCACTCCAGCCGCCGCCGGCCCTCGTCCCGGCCAGACCCTGCAGGAGCTGCTGCGCCGCGCGCGCGAATTGCGGGGAGATTGAGCCATGTCTGCTTCTGAAGACAAGAATTCCCTACGGGGCACCGTCGCTCGCTTCTTCAAGACCCTGGCGAGGCCCTTTCCGGTCGGGCCTACGGCCCTCCTCAAGCCTGCCGAGCCCCCTCCCCCCAAACGCCCGGTGCGCCTGCAGATCACCTGCCCAGGAGAGCCTCCCCAGGTGTTTGTCCTGCAGGGATCCGACATTCTTGGTCGCAGCCAGACGGTGGCCACCATCCGCATCCCCGCCCCTGCGGTGAGCCATCTGCACGCCCGCATTCGCCCGCGTCCGGGCTGGCGTCTGCCTGGCTTGGGGTGGCGGATCCCTCTGCATCCCCTCCTCTACTGGCTGGGGTGGAACGCTGGTCGCTACCAACTGGAAGATCAAGACTCCACCAACGGCGTCTTTCGCCTCAAGCCCTTTGGCGGCGCCGAGCGGGTGCGGCGGGTGATCCTGCGCCACGGCCAGCGACTCAGCCTTGGCCCGCCCCGGGATCCGGAGAGCGTGGTTATTCAGGTGTTGGATCCACCGCCGCCGCAGGTGTACGGGGTGCGCGGCTGCCTGATCCTGATGGCGCTCTTGGGGCTGGGGGCGAGGCTTTGGATCGGCCATGAGTGGAGCAAGTTCTCAGTAGAACCGCCGCTGGCCGCCGATCGCAACCCCCTGATCGTCCTGGCCGGGGATCGGCAAACCGAGCTGCGCCGCCACCAGGGGGATCTCTACCGGGAGCTGCCCAACCTGGAAGCCTTTGGCCCGATTCTGCCCAAAGTGGTGGTGGCCGCCGAAGATCACCGCTTCTACTCCCACTTCGGGGTCGATCTGCTGGGCATTGCCCGCGCCTTTTGGGTCAACCTGCGCTCCGGGGAGGTGCAGCAGGGGGGCAGCTCCATCAGCCAACAACTGGCTCGCACCGTCTTGCGCGACTACACCGGCTCAGGCAACACCTTTGGCCGCAAGCTGCGGGAGGCCGTCGCCGCCCTCAAGCTGGAACGGCGCTACAGCAAAGACGAAATCCTCACCCTCTACCTCAACAACGTCTACCTGGGCAACGGCCTCTACGGCTTTGAGACCGCCGCCCAGTTCTACTTCGGGATCCCCAGCCGCCAGCTCAGCCTTTCCGAAGCCGCCACCCTGGCCGCCATTCTGCCCGCCCCCAACGCCTTCAACCCCGTCGCCAACTACGAGGCCGCCGTGCGGGGCCGGGATCGGGTGTTGGATCGCCTCAGCGAGCTCAAAGTTTTCCCGGAAGAGGAGATTCGGCGGGCCCGGCGCAGCCGCCTCACCCTCAACCCCAACCTGCGCTCCCAGACCTCGACAGTTGCCCCCTACTTCTACAGCACCGTCTTCCAGGAGCTGCGGCAGCTTTTGGGGCAAGATCTCTCGGCAGAGGGCAACTTCGTCATCGAGACGACGCTGCATTTGCCCTACCAGCGGCTGGCGGAGCAGGCCCTGGCCCAAACGGTGCGCGAGGTGGGATCCCGCCTGGGCTTCAACCAAGGCGCCTTGGTCAGCCTCGACAGCCGCAACGGCGAGATCCTAGCTCTCGTGGGCGGGATCGACTACACCGCCAGCCCCTTTAACCGTGCCACCCAAGCCCAACGGCAGCCCGGATCCACCTTCAAAGTCTTCGCCTATGCCGCTGCCCTCAGCCAGGGGATCCCGCTGTCGCAGGTGCTCTCCTGTGAGCCGCTTACTTGGGGCAACCTCACCTTTCAGGGCTGCCGCTCGGGAAGTGCCCCCATGGACTTGGCCCGCGGCCTGATCCTCTCCGAAAACGTGATCGCCCTGCGGCTGGCCCAACAGGTAGGGCTGGAGCGGGTGGTGGCCATGGCGCGGCAAATGGGCATCCAATCCCCCTTACAGCCCTATCCTTCCCTGGTTCTCGGCACGATGGAGGTGAACCTGCTGGAGCTGACCGCGGCCTTTGCCCCTTTGGCCAATCGCGGCCTTTGGTCTAGGCCCCACACCATCCGCCGCATCCTGGATAGCAGCGATTGCGCCAACCCCGACGACTTTCGCACCTGCCGCGAGATCTACCCCGGTCGCGAGGATCCCCGCTCGCAGCGGCTGGTTTTGTCGGAGAGCGTCGCCCAGCAGATGACCGCCGTATTGCAAGGGGTGATCCGCTCCGGCACCGGCACCGCCGCCCGCCTTGGGATCGGGGAGGCCGGCAAAACGGGCACCACCACCGCCAACAGGGATCTGCTCTTTGTCGGCTACACGCCCAATCCGCCTCTGGTAACCGGCATTTGGCTGGGCAACGACGACGCCAGCCCCACCCGCGGCAGCAGCAGCATCGCCGCCCAAACTTGGAGAAACTACATGAGCCAAGTCATTCAATAGGCGACCTTGGCAAACAAGTTCTAACAACTTGACAGAAAACCTCTCCCCCTTCTCCAGGGGGAAGTGCCCGGTGGGAGCGTTGCAAGCTGTCGCGAAACCGTCTGTCACATCTCCTCCCCCGAAGGAAACGGGCTTAGGGGCGGCAGGGCTGCGGCCCGGCAGCGTTGCGAAACGCTTGGGAGGTTTTTCAGTCGAGTGATAGCTACACTTAGCCGGCCAGAAAATGAACTGCAGCCAACTGGGCAATGGGATGATTTTAAGATGGGAGTGACTTGGTCATCACTGAATGAAAGCCTTGGGATCCCTGGCTTTGCCTGTTGGAGCGAAGCTGTATGACTGTCCCTCTGATTCAAAACCCTGAGGTTCTAGAAAGCCGCCTTAAGGAGATTCCTGCCGAACCTGGTGTCTATTTGATGCGGGATGCCACCGACCAGATTCTCTATGTGGGCAAATCCAAAAAGTTGCGATCTCGCGTGCGATCCTATTTTCGCTTTACCGGCGACCTGTCTCCTCGTATTCAGCGCATGGTAGTTCAGGTTTGCGAGATCGAGTTTATCGTCACTGATAACGAAAGCGAAGCTCTAGCCCTGGAAGACAATCTCATTAAAACCTATCAGCCGCCCTACAATGTTCTCCTCAAAGAGGATAAAAAATACCCCTATTTGTGCATTACGTGGTCAGAGCCTTACCCGCAGATTTACATTACCCGCCACCGCCGTCTCAACCAAAATCAAGATAAGTACTACGGGCCCTATACCGATGTGGGCCTGCTGCGTTACACCCTCGGTCTGGTAAAGCGCATTTTTCCCTTGCGCCAGCGCCCCAAGCCGCTTTACAAGGACCGCCCCTGTTTGAACTATGACATCGGGCGTTGCCCTGGTGTCTGTCAGGGCTTGATTAGCCCGGAAGCGTATCGCAAGACCGTTGCTCAAGTGGCGATGATCTTCCAAGGCCAGACGGACGAGCTTATCCGTGAGTTGAAGGAGAAAATGGCCCAGGCAGCGCAGCAAGAAAACTATGAGGCGGCGGCGCGCTATCGGGATCAAATCCGCGGCCTAGAGCAACTGGGCCAATCCCAGAAGGTCTCTTTGCCCAACTCTACCGCCAGCCGCGATGCCATAGCTTTGGCCATGAACGACTCGCGGGCTTGCATCCAGTTGTTTCAGGTGCGGGCGGGCAAGTTGGTGGGACGGCTAGGGTTTGTGGCCGAAAACCGCGGCGACGACCCGGCTCTTATTTTGCAGCGGGTTTTGCAGGAACATTACCAATATTGCGACCCGGTGGAAATTCCCTCCGAGATTTTGACCCAGTATGAGTTGCCGGATCGCGATTTTTTGGAATCTTGGCTGAGCCAGAAAAAGGGGCGCAAGGTCAGCCTCCTTGCCCCGCAGCGGCAGAGCAAAGCCGAGCTAATCGAACTGGTGGAGCGGAACGCCCAGCTAGAGCTAGCCCGCAGCCAGCGCCTGGCGGAGCGGGAGGCAGCAGCGCTGGAGCGCTTGGCGGAAGTTTTGGATCTGCCAGAGCCGCCCCGTCGCCTAGAAGCCTACGACATCTCCCACATCCAGGGATCCGACGCTGTGGGCAGCCAGGTGGTGTTTATCGATGGCCTGCCGGCCAAGCAACACTACCGCCGCTACAGGATTCGCAACCCCCAGGTGCGGCCTGGCCACTCCGACGACTTTGCCAGCCATGCCGAGGTGGCGCGGCGTCGCTTCAGCAAGATGACTTCCGAGGATCAGCCGGACTTGGTGCTCATCGACGGGGGCAAGGGGCAACTGGCAGCAGTGATGGCCGTCTTGGCAGAGCTGGGGCTGGATCACCTGCCGGTCTTTGCCCTGGCCAAGCGGGAAGAGGAGATCTTTCGGCCCGGGGATCCTGAGCCGCTGCGGCTGCCGCCCCAGGATCCGGCCCGCCTGCTATTGCAGCGCCTACGGGATGAGGCCCACCGCTTTGCCCTTGCCTACCATCGCCAGCAGCGGAAACTACGCCAACAGGCTTCGGTTCTGGAGGAGATCCCTGGTCTAGGCAAGCAGCGGCAAAAGCTGCTCATGGAGGCGTTTCGCTCCCTTGCCCGCATTCAAGTGGCTACGGAAGAGCAGTTGGCCCAGGTGCCAGGCATTGGCCCCAAGCTGGCCCGCCAGATCTACCGCTACTTCCATCCAGAAGCCGAAACAGAGTTGCCAGCAACAGCGGAGTAGCCGACCCGCCTGTGGGCAAGCCGAACGACCTGAGCTGGCCTATCATCGTGGAGTCCGCCATTCTCGGCCAAGGGGGCCAAGTGAAGGTAGCGCTGTTGCAACTCAACTATACCGTTGGCGATCTCAGCGGCAATGCCGAGCGCATCCGTGCGGCGGTCGAGGCGGTGGCAGCGGCAGGAGCGGAGCTGGCCATTACTTCTGAGCTGGCCCTGTTGGGGTACCCGCCCCGGGATCTGTTGCTCTACCCGGCCCTGATTGAGAGGGTAGGCCAAGTTTTGCAGCAGTTGGCGGCCCGGCTGCGGGAGAGCATTCCGGTGGTGGTGGGATCCGTGCAGCCCAACCCGCTGCCGGAGGGGCGACCCCTCTACAACGCCGCGGCCTGGCTGGAAGGGGGGCAGATCCGCCACTGGTTCCAGAAGTCGCTCCTGCCCACCTACGATGTCTTCGACGAAGACCGCTACTTTGAGCCGGGATCCCCGCCCCAGCCCGTCCAGTACGGCGGCTATCGCCTGGGTTTCACCATCTGTGAAGACATCTGGAACGACCGTGACTTCTGGCAGCACCGCCGCTACCACCGGGATCCGGTAGACGAGATGGCCCGCTGCGGCGCCGATTTGCTCATCAATCTGTCGGCCTCGCCTTTTAGCCTGGGCAAGCAGAAATTGCGGGTGGAAATGCTGGGATCCCTGGCCCGCAAGCACGCCCTGCCCATCCTCTATGTCAACCAGGTGGGGGGCAACGACGACTTGATCTTCGACGGGGCCAGTTGCGCCCTAGATGGCCGGGGCCGGCTGGTGGCCCAAGCCGCTGCCTTTGCGCCGGATCGGCTGATTGTGGATGTGGAGACGCTGATCCATCCCTTGGACGAGAGCCTGGAAGTCCAGGGATCCCGCTGGCCAGCGGAGCCGGAAGCGGAGCTCTACGAGGCGCTGGTTTTGGGCACCCGCGACTACGTCAGCAAATGTGGCTTTCGCGAGGTGTTGCTGGGCCTGTCGGGAGGGATTGACTCGGCTGTTACTGCCGTCATTGCCGCCGACGCCTTGGGGCCAGAGCGGGTGCTGGGGGTGCTCATGCCCTCTCCCTATTCCAGTCCCGGCAGCCTGACGGACGCCTACCAACTGGCGCAAAACCTGGGGATCCCGACCCTGAAGCTGCCCATCCAGTCAATTATGGAGAGCTACCAGCACCTGCTGGATGAGCCCTTTGCCGGCCTGCCCCCCGACATCGCGGAGGAGAACCTGCAATCGCGCATTCGCGGCACCCTGCTCATGGCCCTCTCCAATAAGTTTGGCCGGCTGCTCTTGAGTACGGGCAACAAGTCGGAGCTGGCGGTGGGCTACTGCACCATCTACGGGGATATGTCCGGCGGCTTGGCGGTGATCTCCGATGTGCCCAAAACCTGGGTCTACCGCCTGGCCCGCTGGATCAACCGCCACCAAGAGCGGATCCCTCTTCCCATCCTCACCAAGCCCCCCTCGGCAGAGCTGCGGCCCGGCCAGAAAGATAGTGACAGCCTGCCCCCCTATGACGTGCTGGATGCCATCCTGCAGCGGCACATCGAGCAGCACCAATCCGCTGCCGAGCTGGTGGCCCAAGGGTTTGATCCCGACACTGTTCAGCAGGTGCTGCACCTGGTGCAGAGTGCCGAGTTCAAGCGCCACCAGGCTCCCCCTGGCCTGCGCGTGACCGATCGCGCCTTTGGCACCGGCTGGCGCATGCCCATTGCCAAACGCCAGGAAGGGATCAGTTGACCTTCACCCCCGGCCCCTCTCCCAGAGGGAGAGGAGGGTTGGGAGAGCGCAACCGGTTTCGCTTTTCCTGCAAGGATTGGGGTAGGGGTGCGGGTATGTTTTCTGTGAATGAGGGCCTGCCGGCCGGCAGACCCCAGAACAAAGCTTTTCCTCAACTCAACAAAAAACAGAGAGAGCAGGGCCTTCAAGCTTGCCTCTCTGCTCACAGGGATCCCAGAATCTCGCGTTTACCGCTTCGGGAGCGACTCCATAGCGCGGCAAGCTGAGTTTTCTAGATCAGGCCCAGCCAGGAGGCGACGCCTTGGCCCGTCACCGCTTCGATGACAATGGCCAACACAAAGCCGATCATGGCCGCGCGGCCGTTGAGACGCTCGGCATATTCGTTAAAGCCAAACTTGGGCTCAGACAAGTTGGGGTTGGACATGGAAACCTCCAGTTAGGGCTTGGGAAGGGCTACAAGAGTAGCACCTGCCCTTCAGTATAGTTTGCATTTCTTCACATCGCAACACCAGCCGCTTCCGACGGCAGCAGGGGAGTGGCAGCCTTGGGGGCTGGGCTTTGCCCTAACGCAGGGGCGGCACCAGCGTCCAGAAGATTCCCACCTGCAGGGAAGCCACAGGGATCCCCGTTACAAAAATTCGGAAATCGCAGCCTTCTCACGGACTAGGGTAATCTGAAGGGCAGGTCAATGGAGAGAACCTCTATGGCGATTCAGCGTGGTGCCAAAGTCCGGGTGTTGCGGAAAGAATCCTACTGGTATCGGGATGTGGGAACGGTTGCGGCGGTGGATACCAGCGGCATTCTCTACCCGGTGATCGTCCGCTTCGACAAGATCAACTACTACAACATCAACACCAACAACTTCCGCGAAGATGAGCTGGAAGTGGTGGAGGAGCCCAAGCCCAAAGCCAAAGCTTCCAGCTAAGGCTGCCCCTGCCAACTCAACCAAGCTCTTTGGCTTCCTCTTCCTGTGCCCGAGCTGCCGGAAGTTGAAACCGTCAGGCGGGATCTGCAGCGCCTCACCCTGGGTCTGTGCATCCTGGCGGTGGAGGTGCTTCTCCCTCGCACCGTGGCCTACCCCGGCAAAGACGAGTTTGCGCAGGGGCTGGCAGGCAGCTGTTTGACCCAGTGGCAGCGGCGAGGCAAATATCTTCTGGGATCCCTGGACTCCGGAGCGGTTCTGGGCGTGCATCTGCGCATGACCGGGCAACTGCTCTGGGTTCAGGGATCCGCGCCTTTGCCGATCCACACTCGCGTCCGGCTGCATTTGGAGCAGGGGTGGGAGCTGCGCTTTGTTGATCTGCGCACCTTTGGCCAGATGTGGCTGGTGCCCGCCGGGGTGGAGCCGGAGACGGTGATCCCTGCCCTGCAGAGCTTGGGGCCGGAGCCGCTTTCGCCGGCCTTTTCCGAGGCCTATTTCCAAGCTGCCTTGCAGAAGAGCCGCCGCCCCATCAAAGCCGCCTTGCTGGATCAGTCGCTGGTGGCGGGGGTGGGCAACATCTACGCCGACGAGGCCCTGTTTCTGAGCGGCATCCACCCCTCAACACCCGCCGCGCAGCTTTCCGACGCTGCCAAGAGCCGCCTGCGAGAAAGCCTGATCCAGGTGTTACGGGCCGGGCTGGAGCAGCGGGGCACCACCCTGCGGGATTACCGGGATCTGCGTGGGCTCAACGGCAACTACCAGGGGCAGGCGTGGGTGTACGGTCGAGAAGGGGATCCCTGTCGCCTCTGTGGCACCCCCATTCAGCGGAGTAAGCTCTCGGGCCGCTCGGCCCACTTTTGCCCCCGCTGCCAGCCGCCTCCAGGCCGGGTTGAGACTTGATGGCGTATCTCCCGCCAACGGCTATAGTTCTAGGTTGATCTCCAGCTCCCCTCTCCCTCTGGGAGAGGGGCCGGGGGTGAGGGTCAGCCAGGAGGGATCCCCGTGAAAAAAATGGCATGGTCCCAGTGCTGGGTCGGTCTCCTCGGCGGGGTGGTCGGGATCGCGGCACTTCCTGTTTTTGCCCAACTGGAGCTGGATGCCCAACTGGGCCGATCCCAGGTTGTTGCCCCCAGCAAAGATTGCCCCGCCTGCGATCTGACGGGAGCCGAGCTGCCGGGAGTGGATTTGAGCGGCGCCAACCTGAAAGAAGCCATCCTCAGGCAGGCCAACCTGCAAGCTGCCGACCTCTCTCAGGCGATCCTCAACTTGGCCGATTTGCGCGGCGCCAACTTGCGCGGCTCGGATCAGGGCGGGGCCTTTCTGTGGGAAGCCGATCTCAGCCAGACCAACCTGCAGCAGACCAATCTCACCGGCGCCAACCTGCAGGTGGCCAACCTCAGCGGCGCCGACTTGCGCGGGGCCGTCCTCGTCGGTGCCGACCTCACAGGAGCCAACCTGCGCCAGGCCGATCTGCGCGGGGCCGACCTGCGCGGCGCTTTTTTGGAAGCAGCCGATCTGACAGGCGCCCTCTACAACGCCCAAACCCAACTGGATCCCACCCTGAACCCCGGCGCCCGCGGCATGGTCTTTGTGAAAAACTAGCTCCCCTGTCCCTGAGGGAGAGGGGCTGGGGGTGAGGGCTAGCTCCCTCTTTTGGGCAGATTAAGCTTAGCCCTCTCATAGGCCGGGATCCCCTGCCATGAGTTCCCCTGTCCGGGTTCTGATTGCCGACGACCATCCCCTGTTTCGGCTGGGGCTAAAGTTTGCCCTGCAAGCGCAAGGATTTGAGGTGGTGGCCGAAGCCGAGACGGGATCCCAGGCCGTTGAGTACTGCCGCCGTTGCCCCGTCGAGGTGGCCCTTTTGGATGTGCGCATGCCGGATGGAGACGGGATCCTGGCCTGCCAGCAGATTGTCGAGCTGGGCCTGCCGGTGGTGGTGGTGATGATGACTACTTTTCAAGAGCCGGGTCTGATTGAGGCAGCCCGCCGCGCCGGGGCCAAAGGCTACCTTTCCAAAGAGACTGACCCGGCGGAATTGGCCCGCGTCATCCGTCAGATTTTGTCCAACCCCGAACGAGACTGGCTGCCTGCCCGACAGGAGCTGCCCAAGCTCACCCCCCGCGAGCTGTGTGTGCTGCAACTGATGAAGGAGGGCCTGGCCAACAAGCAGATTGCCCGCCGCCTCGGCCTCAGCATCGAAACCGTCAAAGAATACGCCAGCGCCGCCTACCGCAAGCTGGATGCCAATGACCGCGTCACCGCCCTGCTCAAGGCGCAACAACTGGGGATTTTGTGAAAGGATATTGAGGATTCTTAAGAATCTTGCAGAGAGGGGGCTGGCAGCTCCCCCCAGCGGTGGGGATGTTTGAAACTTCGGATCCCTTGCATACTGTTGCTATCCTGGCGTTCCCCCAGAGGCTACTTCTTTTTCCCCGTTATCCGAGATACGGCCATGTCTGCTCCTTCCCCGCTGTTGCTCAAACTTGCCCTGCGCCTGCTCAGCTCTCTGAAGATCCCGGTGGATCGGCGCAGGATCCGCGAGCGCGGCTTTGTGCTGCCGGTCGCCATCTTAATTGTGCTGGTGTTGAGCTTGGTCACGGTGGGCCTGCTGACCCGCTCCACCCAGCGCAACATCCAAACCCAGGTGGAACGGGCGGGGCAGACGGTTAGCCGGCAACTGAACGCCGCCATCGACCGGGCACGGGCCAAGATCGACTACCTGATACGCGATCCCCGCCTGCCCGCAAGCAACCCCACCGATGCCCAATTGGTTGAGGCTTTGATTAACGATGGGGCGGGAGAGCTGATCCCGCGGGATGAGAACGATCCCTACATCCTCCCCGATGAAACCCAGTTCGTAATTACAACCAACATCGAGGTAGAGGATCCCAACAACCCCGGGCAAACCCTGCCCGTGCCGGTGCGGGCGCCGGCCTGGTGGTTTTTGGTGGACACCGACAACAACGGCGTCAACGACTCCGTAACTGCCTACACCATTCTCAACACCCGTCGGGCCGGCGGCAGGGACTTTGAGGACAGCCGGCTAACGGATACGGAGCGGGCGCGGCGCCTGATGATCCGCAGTGGGCCACTGCAGGGTTCGGCCTTGGCGGGGTGTACCGATTCTCCGGCTGAACAGACGGTCAACCCCAACGTGGGAGATTGGTTCCAGGTGGGCACGGCGCTCTACAAACCTTTCCAGATCTTTGCCGTCACTCTGCCAATTCAAGGCGCCGACTCCACCACCCGCGCCATCTCGGCCTTGCAGTTCCAGCAGGATCGGAAGCGGGATCTGCTCAACAAGTGGGGGATCTTTAGCCGCGGCGATGTAGAGTTCTTCTTCACCCCCGGCTACAACTGGAACGGCGCCATCTACGCTGGGGGCAGCCTCTTTTTCCGGTATGGCTCCAACAACTTGTTCCGGGCTTTCGCCATCAGCTCGGAGGAATCCTGCTTCTACACGCCCCCTGACAACTCTGAGATCACTGCCTTCGGAGAGCTGGTGGCAGGGGCCATTGGCTACGCCGGCCAGCAGGTGAGCGATACTCTGATTTTCGATGTTCACTCTGGCGAGCAAAAGAAAGCGCCAGAGGTGCTGGCTCGGTTGAACAACCAAAATTTTGACTCGGTGCAGAACCAGGTAGAGCCAGAAAATGTGGCGCTGGATCCGCTGGAGCTACAGCTTTTTGGCCGCATTCGCACCCGCGGATCCTATGCCCAAGATGCAGCAGGATGGGCAAATTCTCCTCTCAACGGCCGGATTAAAGCAGGCGGCTTTCAGTCAACGGAAGGCCAAGTCTGCCCCCCCTACGTGGACGATGTGTATCGGGCCGACAACCGCTTTGGCCCCAAGGCCAGCTATGACCGTCCACCGGTCGAACCTAACCAGGCAAGGGGCTGCGATGTGGACACCTTTGCTCAGAGGTTTGGTGTCAGTGCCGGTAGCCCGATTCCTGCTAATGCCAGGAACAACCAGAATGAGTCTTTGACCGAGGACAACCCACCCCCAGGCGCCCTTTCCGAGGTGGGCTTGGATGGCTATTGGGAGCGGCGGGCACGCGTGGAGGGCTTGCGGGTGATTGTGGGGCAGCGCCTGGAGCTGACCCGCACCGATTCTTTGCCTTTGCCTCTGGTGCCGCCCGGGGATCCCAACGATCCCACCAAGTTGCAGCCCATTTTCATCAGCAACGAGGCGCGGCAACGCCTAACGCTACGGGATAACCCGGCGGCAGTGCAGGCCACGGCCGTTTACCACTACAGCCACAGAGATGGCCGCTTTCCGATAGCCTGCCTGGCTACGGTGGCTCACCCCGGCACTCCCTGGAGCTTGCAGCGGGCTTCCACCTTCCCTACCGGCGACCAGCGCACTCAACTGGGCATCAACTTCTTTACTGGAGAGGGCACCAACGTTTGGGAGTATGACCCCGGGCCGATGCGGGAGCAACTGCGGCCTGGCACTCCTTTGTGGACAGCGCTCACCAACCTGGCCAATTTTGCCGGCGATCCTGACGGGGCCTACCCACCTAGGCAAGAGCCGGGCCGCATTCATCCGGATCCGTTTATTACGGCTTTTGGCAACTTCTCCGAGCTGCGGCGGGCGATTGGGCAGGCGGTTGATCTGGTCAACCGAGGCACTCCCGCTGACCAAGTGACTGACCAACTGAGCCTAGCCGACCAAACCACGCTGCAAACGGCAGGCTGCATGTTGGGCATGCTGGCCGATAACATCCTGCGCATTCGGGATGCCGCCAATGCCAGCAAGCCTGATCCCACAGCTCAAATCCTTTGGAACGACATCCAAGCCAGCCGAGCTGGGGACCGAGAAGCAGCCAACCGGTTTTATCTGCCGCTGCGCTACATTTTCCCTCTGCAGACCTTCCACCACAGTGTGCCTCCCAACCCCGACGATGACCTTGAAAATGAGCGGAGGCAGGCCTACCCCTTCCTACAGGGGCCAGTAACCTATCAAGCCGTGGTGGATCTGGAATCCATGAGGCTGAGGCCCCAGCCTAAGATCAACGCCTGGACCTTGCCCAATGCTCGTTTAGAGGAATGCCCCAGAAGCCCAGTACTTGGCAACCACCCCAACAGCAACCGATTTGAGTTAATTCGGATTGGCGACCAGTGCTACCGCGTGCCCTTTAAGGATTCCGTCTTTTACGATGGCCGCGAGGCAATGGCGGTGCGGGCCCTCAACATCGACCTGGCCCTGCTGACCAACAATGTCAGCGGACAGGCCAGGGGGTTGATTAACGGGGACACTTGGCTGCCTGCTGGGCTTGGCGAGAACCGAGAAGGGGGGATTTTCTACGCCTTCCGGGAAGATGCCGTGCGGGAAGATGCCATTGCCCGCCCACCCTTGGGCACCTTTAGCACTTACCTGACCAACTGGCGCAACAGAAATGCCAGCAGTGACTATGCCAGCGGTGACTTGGGCAGCGCCGGTATTATGAACGCCGGTCAGCCAGGTCGCGGCACGGCCAATGGTCAAACGGTCTGGGATCCCCCTGTTTCCGAGCAAGGTCTCAGCCCCAAACCGGTGGACTACTATGCCGATCCGGATCGGCGGCCCTATGGCTTCCGGCTGCGCAATGGAGCAAGGCTGGCCCGCGGCGGGTTTAACCTCGATGAAGCTGTCTTTGGTCTCTCCTTTGTTTCTGATAACCCCGTCTACATCCAAGGGGACTTCAACCTGCATCAGACGGGGGACGGGAGACGGCTAGAGGAGTTCACCACCCTCCTTGAGTTCGACCCGCAAACTGGCCTCTACAGCAACTTCTACGGGCGGCCGCAATTCCGATCCAATGAAGAGCGGGAAGACCGGCGCTTTGCCCGGGCGGCGGAGGATCTCTGGCGGCCCAGCGAGGTCTTGGGCGACTCGGTGAACATTCTCTCTGCCGACTTCTGCGATGGCAGCATTGATGATGCCTTTGTCCAGGATGGCACCCTCAATGGCGGCGGCGTTAACTACAACCCCGGGCAGGACTACGACGGTGGGCGGGCCTCAGCACCTCGCCGCGGCGACTACTACGGCTGCAGCGGGGATAACCTAGGGGCCAACACCTCCTTCCTCAACCAGGCCCTGGTAATCCGCGGCAACAACTGGCCGGCTCCGGATCCAAACGACAATGGCGCCGGCGTTCTGCGCTTCGACAACACGAACGGGGCCCAGAACCTGGGCGACAACCTCAACCAGCCGGGTTGGCCGGATGTGTTTGCCCGCGACACCATTCTGGCTCCCTTCAACAACGCCGATTCGGATCCCAATAACGATGACAGAACGGCGGGCGGTGGCGTGCCGGCAGTGCGGCCCTTGCGCGCACCCGATGTGGGCTATGCCAACTTCGGCACCCGCATCTCCGCTTTGGGCAACCCGGTGCTGGATACCTCCCGCTGGGTGCTGGTGGCTCCACTTGGGCCTTGCCCCGAGCCTGAAGGAGGCGGTGGCCTATTGGCCGAGTACTACAACGGCTGGCTGAGCAACCCGCAGAACCGGTACAACCGCAACACAGGGTTTGAGGACACCGGAGCCGTAGGCCCCCTGTCTTCGAGAGCTCAAGAGGCCAACCTGCCCTACCTGCGGGCAGTGCGCTGGCCGGATCCGGTGTTCCCGGCGCAAGGAGTACCTGACGCCATTGGTCAGTACAACAATGGCTATACCACCAGTGCGCCTACCTGTAATCCAAGTGGCACCAACGACCAACTCTGGGCCTGCGTGCGCAATGCTATCGATAACCCGACCAACCTGGCCCTCTTTGCCCGCAGCGGTAGCGGTTTCCCTTGGTGGGGAGGCTTCCAGTACTTTTTCGGCAGCAGCACATCGCTGAACTCCAACTCTCCCTTCAAGCGGCGGCTGTATAACAACTCTAGGTGCGACGGGTCTTTGGCGGACATTCGGCAGCCCCTTTGCCGCTTGTCGACGTCGGCTGGCACCCCAGATCGACGGGATCGCGGCGATTGGTTCTGGATGCCCAGTTGTGGGGAGCCCGATGGCAACAACAGCCTGCCGAACCTGCCCATCGACGCGGATGACCTCAACTTTCCAAGTCACTTCAACTTCTGGCGCTCCTGCTGGCGGCGTAGAAGTGGGGCAGGGCCGACTGGCAACAACAACGGCAACGACTTCTTCGTGGTGCGCTGGGTAGGGGAGCTGTATCCACGTTGGCCGGGCTTGCAGACCTACCGCATTTTCGAGGGCGATGATGGTGTGCGGCTGATCATTCGCCGGCGGGACGAGAGACCTGACGCCACCTTCAGACTCGATGCCGTTTGGCATGGCACTCCCCTCAACTTAGGACCCAACGCTGCAGGTGCCGAAGCCTGGCAGGATAGCGGCAGCAACGAGGTTGCCTTGAGATTGGAGCTGGAGTGCGCGGATCCAAGCCAGCCCTCGCCCTACTTAATAGAGATCCAAACTTACGAAAATACCGGCAACGCCCGGCTACGCTTTGCCACCCGCGATGGCAGTGAGTGGGAAGACTACGACCTGCGCTACCTAAAGCCGCTGCCGCCGGTCAACAAGCCTTGCCAGCCGGATCCTCAGGTGAAGCTTGAGCCTAACCAGGCGCATTGCCAGACCTGCGATCCCATCTGGAATCCCCCCTGCCCGACCAATATCTGTCAGCCTGTAACCATTACCCAAACAGCAATCTTGCCTGCTGGCTGCCCAGGCACGCCACCATCACCTCGACAGGTTACCTGCCAACCTCCGAGGACCTGCGGTGCTTGGTCTGCATGGACTCCTGAGTGTACGGTGGCCAACGGTGGCACCAGAGTCACCCAAACTCGCAGCCGCACCTGCACATTGGCAGCTTGCGGAATCAGATACGACGAGACGCAATCCCAAACGGTCGACTGCCGGCGGACCTGCAAATACAACTGGGGGCCTTGGACGCCGGCCAGTTGCGATGAGGTCATCGACCAAATCGACTGTGGCACAGTCAAAACGTTTGACCAAAGCCGGACAGGCTACCTCATTGCCAACGATAGCAGCCCAGGCTGCCCAGCCACCGAAACGGAGACGATACCTTCAGGCTTAAGATGTCAACGCAATTGCGGGCCGCAAAGTTTTGCCCCAGAAGCTCCCCCCAAGAGCCCTCTGGGCGAGTGGCTAGCCGTTAAGCCCAACACGGTGGAGCTGCGCCCTGTTCAGGAAGTGCAGGCGGATCCGGAGCTCGAGACAGTCAGCGTGCACAGTGTGGCCAAGGCTTCTACTGAAGGCGTGACCATCGCCCTGGAGCCGCAGCTCTCGCCAGTGCTAGAGGTGAAAGCAGGGGTGCCCAAGCCGCCCAAGTGGCTTAGCCCTGCTGAGGCTTTGCGGGCAGCCTTCAATTGGATGTTTGGGGAGCCAGCCCATGCTGCCCGCGCTGGCTTGAGGGGCAACCTGCTCTCCACTCAAATTGCCAACCCCAGCAGAGAGCCTGGCATCCGCCCTGCCGAGAGCGGTGCTCCACCACTTCCTGCAAATCCTGCTCGAGGCACAGACGACTGGGCGCGGCAACTGCGGCGGCGATTGCTCAATCCCAATGGAACTGTTCGCTGTGACTCAGAAGAAAAGGTCACTCCCACCGACGGTGGCTTCTGGGTGCCGGGGGTATTTCGCCCCAACTTCAACGACCGCTTCAAGTACACCGCCTACACGGGTGACAGCCGCCCCAGCACGTTGCGCATCAAAGACTGGAACGGAGACGGCCAACTGAACTTCTGGGACAAGAACAGCGACGGCGTTCGCGACTCCGACGAGCCTTGGGATGTTTTGGATCGGGATCCGCTGTTTGGGTTGGATCTGGTTCCTGAGCCTCCCGGCAACTCCATTCAGCTAGAAATTCAGCCGCAGATGGTGCTCAACCCCTATGCCCGAGTCAACAAAAGCGCCACGGCTCAAGCCTATAGGGCCACATCCAAGTACGAAGATGGCTACTACATCGACCAGAAAGGTTCCGAAGATATCCGCAATGGCCTCTGCTTCTACGTCAAGCCCAACGGCAACACCATCCAGGTGCAAATTGACTTCAACGGTGGCGCAGGTGGCAGTAATGACGACTTGAAGTGGGTGGATGTGGAGCCGTTCACCCTGGACCTGAACGAGACTCCCACTGGCTTTGCTGGGGACAACCCGGTGCTGGGGGTAATCCTGGATGAGGTGACCCGGCGGCCCATTCCCATTCCCCGCTTCCAAGAGCTGGCCTCAACCGATGTGAACCAGCGCCGCCGCAACGACACTGGCGAAAACAACCATCAACTGCAGCCAGCCAGGGAAACGCGGGTGAACGCCACTGCCATCAGCGGTACCCTGCCCTCGCGGCTGCATCAAACTGCCGGCGGCATGCATAACTTCCTGCGGCTCAACGAGCTGTGGAGAGATGTCAACCTCTTCTTCAGCGGCTCGATGATCCAGCTCAACTACAGCACCTATGCCACCGGGCCCTTCCTGCAGCACAGCTTCGAGCCGCCCAACTTGGTGCCGGATCCAACCTTTGTGCGGGGCTTCGACTACTACTTCCCGCCCAATCGCCGCTTCGGCTATGACGTGGGCTTGCAAATTGCCCGCCGCCCCGGCCCTGTGTCGTCCCGCTTCCAATTCCCCTCCAACACGCGCACCGAGTTCTTGCGGGAGCTAGATCCACAAGATCCGTACGTGCGGCGGCTGCGCTGCGCACTCCAGAATCAGCTGGAGAATCAGCCGGGTGTGCAGTTGGATCCGTCTGCCCGGATCGGTGGCGGTGGCTGCGCGGAGTTTAACTGATACTGACCTGGCCGGTCAGGGGCAGATTTAGGGTAGGGGCAGAAGAGGGAGGGATCCATGAACAAGTGGCGGCTTTGGCAGCAACACCAAGCGGAGGGTTTCACCCTCATTGAAGTCTTGGCTTCGGTCGTCCTCGTGGCCCTGGCCATGGCTGCTCTTGCCCCTGCCCTTACCTTAGTTGCCTACCGGCGGGCCATGAGCGAGCGGGTGGAGCTGGCCAATCGCCTGGCCCAGGAGGAGGTGGATCGCATCCGCACCCTGGTGGATATCGAGCTGGCTGCTGCTCCAAGGGCTTTTCAGGATCCAGTTCGGTTGGCCCAACTGCCTATGGTAGGAGCCGACCCGCTGGCAGACACCCCACCCCCTGACGAAATGCCCGCCGATGCAAATGCCGGCAACTACATGCACAGAGACAACTATTCTCTTCGCCTGGCCCAAGTTCAAGTGCCGGGGCGGAATCCGGAAGAGTACGTCATCCAAACCTTCCGCGACGAGGGGGCACCCTGCATCGACCGGCGCCAAAATGAGATCATCGCGGGAGTGCCCTGCAGCTTTGGCATGGGGGTGAGGGTTTACCACCGCTTTTCTTTCGACCCGCAGACTCGCCAAGCGCTGCCTGGATTGGGAACAGAGGTGGTTTCGGCTAACCAGAACTTGGCCAATGCCGATGTCTGGCTCTTTCCCATGGCCGCCTCGTTTGTAGAAGTCAACCCCGCCGCCAACTTGGGAGATGTTTGCCGGCAGATAGCCATCGCCACAGGTGAGGATCCCGTCGAGAGGTGCCGGGCTTTCCCCTTGCCTAACTGACCTGCTGTACCCTGAGGTAGAGCCTAAGTTCCTTCCTGCAAAACCTGTTGAAAGATGGAGGTGTTGGCCTGTGTTGATCTTTCGCCGCCGAGCCAGCAGAGGGTTTACCCTCATTGAGTTGTTGGTCTCGCTGCTGATTGCCTTCATCTTTCTCCTGGCCACAGGGATGATCGTCGTCGAGACGATGCGGCTGGATCGGGAGGAGACAGGGCGCACCCAGGTGCAGGCGGAGCTGACCCAAGCCATGGAATATATCCAGCAGGATCTGGCGGAGGCTCTCTACATTTACAACGACACCGAACAACCCAATGGAGACGGGATCCCGGATGTTATCCAGCGGCTTTACACCCCCGGCTGGATCCGCCGACCCAATGACGCTATCCCGGTTGTTGCCTTTTGGAAGCTAGAGCCGATCCCGCAGGGATGCTACGAGGGCAACCCCACCTTGCAAGATATTCGAAGAGGCAATGCTATCCTACCAGACCAGCCACCTCCCGAGTTTCCGCTCGATCAGAACGATAGAAATGCGGATTGGGACACTCTTGTCAGCCGCCGCGGCATCTACACCCTGGTGGTGTACTACCTACGCCGCAACTACAACAACGCCGGCAACCCAACGGGGGGCACTCCCTGGGAAGGCAACGCGCGGATCGAGCGTTTTGAGCTGAGACCTTTTGCAAGGCAGGGGAACAACGACTGCGCCGGGCGCAGCCCGTTCTTTGTCGAAGATCCCGATCCTTTCCGAGATGGTTTCCTTGCTTGGCCTTCCGAGCAAGCTCGAGCGCGCCAAATCCCCATTGCCGGCAGGACAGATGGCCCCCGCCTGATAACTTTGGTCTCCAACATCTTCAGCAGCCGGCAGGGCAGCCCGCAGGTTGCACCCGCTTGCCCGCAGGGCTATGCCTTTGGTGGCGGCAGGCCCAACGGCGTCATCTTCCCAGAGCTGGGAGATAACGAAAACGACGTGGGCTTCTTTGTCTGCGTGCGGCAAAGCGTCGGCGCTGACCGACCGCAGGATGTGATCATCAACATCACGGCAACCGCCATGGAGCGGGCCAACCCCGGCCTCTTCCGCCGCTACATCCAGGATGCCACCAGCGTCGATATCTCAAAGGTGTCGCGCTACTTGCTGCCAATGCAAACACTGGTTCTTGCCCGCGGCGTTATCAACCGTCAACTCTCCTAGGGGGAATGTCCAGTATGTTGGCCTTGGAGAAAAAAACAATTGGCCGAGCTCAGCCGCTTCGATCCCTGGGCTTTACGCTGGTAGAAGTCCTGGCGGTGGTGGTTATTATCGGCATTCTGGCCGTGCTGGCCGTCCCCTCCGGGATCAACATCTGGGCGCGCATCCAACTGGAGGACGCGCAAAACAAGGTGGAGCGAGCCCTGCGCACCGCCCGCACCAACGCCAGAGCCTCTCTCCAGGGCCGCGCTTGGGTGGTCGGGATCGATAACTCAGATCCCAATGTCCCCACGCTGGTGATCCAGGACGAGGGGGGCCTTTGCGATGAGCCCACCCCTTGCCAGTGGGTGCGCCTGAATAATTTTGTTACTGTCAGCAATACCTTCAACGGCGGAAGGGCCGTTTTCGACTCGGAGGGGCGGGCGCGTCAGTTGGGGCGCTTTGTAGTCAGCAGCACCTACTCCCAAGGCGAGAACCGCTGCGTGGTGGTGAGCACGTTGATCGGCACCCTGCGC
Source organism: Synechococcus sp. 'PEA 65AY6A-5F PE A' (assembly GCF_047462575.1). Classification (NCBI taxonomy): domain Bacteria; kingdom Bacillati; phylum Cyanobacteriota; class Cyanophyceae; order Synechococcales; family Synechococcaceae; genus Synechococcus; species Synechococcus sp. 'PEA 65AY6A-5F PE A'. Next base: position 22,954 of record NZ_JAOALE010000008.1, on the reverse strand, counting down.
AAGGACAACAACCCCGAGTGTGGCAACGTGGCCAACGAGCGGGAGGAGGTCTAGTTGGGGTAGGATAGGCAGGCTGCCGATCCCGGTCCATTGCCCTCACCCCCAGCCCCTCTCCCTTTGGGAGAGGGGGGTTGTCTAGGTTCACAGGTTATGGTCTCCTCAACTCTTGAAGCTCCGGAAAAAGTCTTCCCCTGGCACGCTCGGCAGCCGGCTCTGTTGGTGCTGGCCGATGGCACCGCCTTCCCCGGCTGGTCGTTTGGGGCGCCAGGCACGGCGGTGGGCGAGGTGGTGTTCAACACGGGCATGACCGGCTACCAGGAGGTGATTACCGATCCAAGCTATCGGGGGCAGTTGATCACGTTCACCTGCCCGGAGTTGGGGAACACCGGGATCAACGAGCTGGATCAGGAGTCGGCCCGGCCCCAGGCCGCCGGGATCATCGCCCGCAACGTGTCGCGCCTGGCCAGCTCCTGGCGGGCCACAGGAACCCTGCCTGAATATCTAAAAGGGCACGGGATCCCGGGCATTGCTGGGGTGGACACGCGGGCCCTGACGCGGCGGCTGCGCTCCCAGGGGGTGATGAATGGGGCCATCTCGACGGAGATCCTGGATCCGCAGGCGTTGCTGGAGCGGGTGCGCCAGGCCCCTTCCATGCAGGGGCTGAGCCTGGTGGCAGAGGTAACAACCCCTAAGCCCTACGAGTGGCTGGAGCCCACCCCCGCCGACTGGGACTATGGCCGCAGCCAAGGGATCCCGATTCCGGATCCCCCCTTGCGGGTGGTGGCGCTGGATTTTGGCATCAAGCGCAACATCTTGCGCCGCCTGGCCCGCTACGGCTGCCGGGTGATGGTGTTGCCGGCCCACGCCAGCCCCGAGGAGATTTTGAGTTACAACCCCGACGGGATCCTCCTCTCCAACGGGCCGGGGGATCCGGCGGCAGAGACGACGGCCATCCGCACCACCCAGGCGCTGCTGCAGAGCGGGAAGCCGATGTTCGGCATCTGCCTAGGCCACCAGATCCTCAGCCTGGCCCTGGGCGGATCCACCTACAAGCTCAAGTTTGGCCACCGCGGCCTCAACCACCCTTGCGGGTTGGAGAAGCAAGTGGAGATCACCAGCCAGAACCACGGATTTGCGGTGGATGCCGCTTCGCTCCCTGGGGATGGGGTGGCGATCAGCTACCTCAACCTCAATGACCGCACCGTGGCCGGGATCCGCCACCGCCAGTTGCCCCTCTTTTCGGTGCAGTACCACCCGGAAGCCAGCCCCGGCCCCCACGATGCCGACCACCTCTTTCGGGAGTTTGTCGAGCTGATGCTGCAAAACCGCTCGCGTTAGCCGCCCCTCACCCCCAGCCCCTCTCCCAAAGGGAGAGGGGAGCAGAGGCGTAGGGCGAGGGCGGCACGGGCTTCTTCTCGGTCGTCGAAGTGGATTTTCTCCCTGCCCAGGATCTGGTAGTCCTCGTGGCCTTTGCCGGCAATCACCACCGTATCGCCCGGCTGGGCCTCTAGGATGGCCAGGCGGATGGCTTGGCGCCGATCCACCTCCACCGCCCAGGGGGATCCAGGGATCCCGGCCAGGATATCCTGCAAGATCTGCTGTGGATCCTCGGTGCGGGGGTTATCCGAGGTCACCACCACCCGGTCGGCCCAGGTGGCGGCAATGCGGCCCATCTGTGGGCGTTTGCCCCGATCCCGATCCCCGCCACAGCCAAAGACGCAGATCAGCCGGCCTTGCACTTGCGGGCGCAGGGCCTTGAGCAAGTTCTCCAGCCCATCGGGGGTGTGGGCATAGTCCACGATTACCGTGATGTCCTGCCCCGGCAAGGTTACCCGCTCCATCCGCCCCGGCACCCCGGGAAAATGGGGCAGGGCCGCCTGGATGAGCTCAAGGGGGATCCCCAGGTGCAGCGCCACCCCCACCGCCGCCAGCAGGTTGGCCAGGTTGAAGGATCCCACCAGGGGCGCTGCCACGGCCAAGGTGCCCAGAGGGGTGTGCAGGGTGGCCTGCAGGCCGTTGGGGTGAACTTGAACGTCGCCGGGCCAGAGGGCAGGGATCCCTTCCAGGGGCTGCAGGGAATAGGCCCAGGGCTCCAGAGAGGCTGGGATGGTCTCAAGCAGCCGCCGTCCCCCCTCGTCGTCGGCGTTGACCACCGCCCGCCCCTGCAAGTACTCCGGCTGGAAGAGGGTGGCCTTGGCCTGCCAGTAGTTTTCCATGCTGCCGTGGAAATCCAGGTGATCCTGGGTGAGGTTGGTCCAGACGGCAGCGGCAAAGCTACACCCCCAGGCCCGATCCTGGGCCAAGGCATGGGAGCTGACCTCCATCACCGCCACCTCCGCCCCGGCTTCTTTGGCTTGTCTCAGGCTGCGCTGCAGCTCCAGCGGAAACAGGGTGGTGTGGGGGGCTACTTCACAGTGCCCAGGCCAGCGGTTGTAGAGGGTGCCCAGCAAAGCAGTGGGGCGACCGGCGGCCTGCAGCAGATGCTCGATGAGATGGGTGGTGGTGGTCTTGCCGTTGGTGCCGGTAACTCCCACCAGGGTAAGCTGGCGGGCGGGAAAGCCGTAGAAGGCCGCCGCCACCTGGGCCAGGGCCCTGTTGATGCCGCTGCGGGGCAAAACCAGAATGGGCTGACTGCCTCCTCCAGCCTCTCCGCTAACTTTCTCCCAAGCCTCCTGGGCAATAAGGGCCGCCACGGCTCCTCGGGTGAGCGCCTCGCGGACAAACTCGCCGCCGTCAACGCGGGATCCCGGCATGCCCAAGAAGAGATCCCCAGCCTGCACCTGGCGCGAATCGGCACACAGACCCCTGACCTGCACGCCCTCTAGGGATCCCTGAACCACCTGGGGTTGGATCCCGGCTTGGTTGAGCAATTGGCCTAGAGAAGGCTCCGCACCGCTAACGCCAACGATCCCGGCAGTCTCCATGTCACCTCTCACCCCAATGCTTTGCCGCCTACGGTATCCGCTCAGCCGGCTTCCTGGCCATAGATCCGCCAGATCTCTCCCCGAGAAAACCTAGGCCAGGGCCTCTTCCAGCTTCTGCTTGGCCCAGAGACGGGCGTAGAGCCCCTGGGGATCTGCCAGCAACTGGGCATGGGATCCCTGCTGCACGATGCGGCCCTTGTCCATGACCCAGATCTGATCCGCCTCCACCGCCGCCGTGAGGCGATGGGTAATGAAGATCGCCGTTTTCTGGGCCCTGGCCTGGCGCAGGTGGCGGAGAATGGCCTGGGCCGTCTGGTTGTCCACGCTGGAGAGACAGTCATCCAGGATCAAAATCGGCGCATCCACCAGCAGAGCCCGCGCCAGGGCCACCCGCTGCCGCTGGCCGCCAGAAAGGGTGATGCCCCGCTCCCCCACCAGCGTGTCGTAGCCCTTGGGAAAGGTGAGGATCTCGGCGTGGATGTGGGCGGCCTTGGCGGCCCATTCCACCTCCCAGTCTTCGGCATCCGGCTTGCCGTAGCGGATGTTATCCCGAACACTGGCGCTGAACAGAAAGCTCTCCTGGGGCACGTAGGCAATGGCCCGCCGCAGGGATCCCAGTTGGAGCTGGGTGATGTCCTGCCCATCCAAAAACAGTTGCCCCGGCTGGATCTCCAGCAGGCGGGGCAGGGCATTGGCCAGGGTGGATTTGCCCGCCCCAATCGGCCCCACCACCGCCACCAATTGGCCCGGCTCGACGCAAAAGTGCAGATCCTGCAGCGCCGGCGTTGCGGATCCTGTGTCGGCATAGGCAAAAGTCAGGCCCCTGGCCTCGATACGCCCCTGCACCTGTTCCAGAGGTAGGGGTAGAGCCTGGGGAGCATCGCGGATGGTGGGCTCTACCCGCAGCAGGGCGTCGATCCGCTCCAGGCTGACCTGGCCCCGCTGGTAGGCAGTGATGGTAAAGCCCAGCAGAGTGGTGGGAAACACCAGCCGTTCCACGTAGAGGGTGAGGGCAGAAAAATCCCCAATCGTCAGCGTCCCGGCGGCAATCTGGGGTCCGCCCACCGCCAGCAGCAGCAGCAGGCTCAGGCTGACCAAGGCCACCAGGGAAGGAAAAAGCAGGTTGCGGGTGAGGGCCAGGCGCAAATTGGCCTGCAGCAGCCGCTCGTTGCGGCGGCGAAACTCCCTCTGCTCGTGCTCTTCCTGGGCATACACCTTGATCAGGGCAATGCCGTTCATGTCCTCCTGGATGAGATCGCTTAGATCCGCCAGCTCCTGCTGCACCTGGAGCTGCTCCTGCTGCAGACGGGAGCTGCTCAACTTCACCAGCACCAGCATCACCGGAAACACCGATAGGGCCAGGGCGCTCAGACGCGGCTCAATGCCAAACATGGCCGGCAAGGTGGTGCCGTAGGCAAAGATTGTGTTGGTCGAGTTGAGCAGGGCAAAGCCCAACAGGCGGCGGACATTTTCCACATCGCTGGTGATGCGGGTGAGGATATCCCCAACCGTCTGCTGGGCAAAGTAGGAAGGCTGCAGCGTCAGCAAATGCTCGAAGATGGCCTGCTTGAGGCGGAACTCCACCTGCCGCCCCACGCCAAACATCCACACCCGCGAGGCGATGCGAATGCCCATCATCAGGCTGGAGACGATCAACACCGTCAGGGCGTAAAGTGCAATGCGCTGCGGCGACAGGGCGGCCAAGTTCTGGCTGAGATCGTCGATGGCCAGCTTGACGTACCAGGGCAGGAACACCCCCAGGCCGTTTACCACCAGCAGGGATCCAATGCCCAGCGCCACCTGCCGGCGATAGGGGCGCAGATAATGGGCCAGTTGTCGGAGATGGGATCCCGCCACTCAGGTGCTCCTCAAGCCTTTTCCCACTCTAGCGCTGTGCCGGATCCCCCCGGTAGGGATCAGGCCAGAACTTGGGCCGGGGCCTGCTGCGCCAGCAGCTCCACCTGTTGCCGCGCCCAGGCATCCACTTCCAGAATGTCCTCCAGGCTGGGGGCAGGGATGACCTGGTGCCGCTCGCACACCTGCTCCAAAAGGCGAGGGATGTCCAAAAAGCGGATGCGCTCCTGTAGGAAGAGGGCCACCGCCGCTTCGTTGGCGGCATTCAACACTGCCGGCAGGGTTCCTCCTGCCTGTCCAGCAGCATAAGCCAGTTGTAGGCAAGGGTACTTGCGGTGATCCGGAGCCTTAAAAGTGAGGGATCCCAGCTTGACCAAATCGAGGGGATCCCAAGGGGTGGCTAAGCGCTCCGGCCAACTGAGGCCATAGAGGATGGGCAGGTGCATATCCGGCCAGCCCAACTGGGCCAGAACAGAAGTATCTGCCAGCTCGATCAAGGAGTGGACAATGCTCTGGGGGTGGATGAGGACCTCGATCCGGTCATAATCCAAACCAAACAGCCAGTGGGCCTCGATCACCTCCAGGCCCTTGTTCATCAGGGTGGCCGAGTCGATGGTGATCTTGCGCCCCATCACCCAGTTGGGGTGTTTGAGGGCGTCGGCCAAGGTGACCTGATCTAGTTTTTCGGCAGGCCAATCCCGAAAAGCTCCCCCGGAAGCCGTCAACAAGATCCTGCGCAGGGATCCCGGCGGCACCCCCTGTAGGCATTGAAAGATGGCCGAATGCTCCGAGTCCACCGGGATGAGCTTGACGCCGTACTCTCGTACCAGGGGCAGCACCACCGGGCCGCCTGCCACCAGGGTTTCTTTGTTGGCCAGGGCAATGTCTTTGCCGGCGCGGATAGCGGCCAAGGTGGGCAAGAGGCCGGCACAGCCAACGATCCCGGTCACCACCCGCTGGGCCGCCGGGTGGGCCGCCACCTGACACAGCCCCTCCGTTCCCGCCACTAGCTCTGGCAGAGGTTGCAGGCCGCTCAGCAGGGATCGCAGCTCCGGCAGCAGCTCCTCCCGCCCGATGGCTACAATTTGAGGCCGAAACCGCCGCACCTGCTCGGCCAAGAGAGTGACGTTGCTGTGGCTGCTCAAGCCAACAACCCGAAAGCGATCAGGATACTGGGCTACCAAGTCTAGGGTTTGGGTGCCAATAGAGCCGGTGGAGCCGAGCAGGGTGATGGCTTGCATAAGGGATCCCTTTTGCACCAGTCAATTTAATCAACTTGAGGAGAAGGAGCGCAAAAAAACCGCTGCCCTTACGGCGCATTGTGCCCTAGCGCTCCACCTCGCAGAGGGGTAGGCCTGCCTCCCGCCCTCATCTTATTCCTATCTGGGCTGGTCTGCTCCACCTGAGGCCAGCCCTCTCGATGACAAGGGATCCTCCGAGGGCCAGGCGTTAGCCGATTGAGAGCGCAGCCACTGGGCGAGCAGAGCCTCGATCAACTCCGAGAGGTCTTGATCCGATTCCAGCAGGAGGCGCTTCACAGCTCGGTGCGTCTCTTTGGAAATGTAGGCCGTCAGCTTGACGTACTCAGAGCTGTTGGGCTTGGCGCCTGCTTCCGGCGGCTCAGGGATCTTGTAGGCTTGGGCGCTCAGTTTTTTGGGGGCAGGGCGAGCCGGGATCCCCTCTGGCTGTCGGTCGAGCAGGCGCTTAAACTTGCTCATGACAGGATTTCCTCTCCCACCGCAACGTAGTCTGACCAGGCTTGCTTGGCTCTGGGATCCGGGATCTCGTTGACACAGACTCCCTCCAGGGCAGCCTGCTGAAAGGCCACCGTGCGGCGAATCGAATGGTGGCAGAGCGGGATCCCGGCCTGTTGGAGAAAGCTGCGGGCCTCGGCCCCATCCCGGTTGGGCCAGGGGGGAACCAGCGTCAGCAAAACTTTGCAGTGTTTTGCCCCCAAACGGTTCAGGGCGTTAACAGTCAGCATCAGAGCATCCAGGGCCAGGGCATCTGGAGAACAGGGCAAAAGCAATACTTCACACCGCTCCGCCAGCAGGCTCAACTGTTCGGGGGTGGGGCGGGCGGGGGTGTCGATCAGCGTATGCTGAAAGCTCGTGGGCGTGGGCGTGGTGGGATCCCCGGCCACCACTTTAGACAGGAAAGGGAGAGCCGCGTTCTGCCCAGCGAGAAGCAGAGCGATTGGGATCGGCGTCGAGCAGCAGCGACACCTGGGGTGTACCTGCCTGGGCTGCGCACCGTTGTTGAAGGTAGAGGGCCAGATGGACCGCCGTGGTGGTTTTGCCCACACCTCCTTTGAACCCCAAGACCGCGATATTCATCTGCCACACACCCTCCCACCCTGGTTTTACTGCCCAGGTGCACGGGCGGCAAGAGGCAAAAGTGGGCATTGGGGTCTTGGGGCAACTCGGGAGAGCCGGCCGCGGGGGGAAGCGTTCCCGGTTGCGCAATCCTTAGGCTTCGCTGGTAGGATATCCTTGGCTGGCACAACCGGCTGGCCTCGGAGAATCTGACCATGCCTCATCTCTCGCCATCCCATTCCCCCCTTGGCTTGGCTCGCTCCTGGTCTGTTCTGCTGGGGTTGAGTCTGGCCTTGAGTGTGAGCGCCTGTGGCGGTGGCGGTTCCAGTCGCCCGCTTCCCCCAGTCTCAGCTCCTCCCACAGGACGAATTGAGGGATCCCATTTCGACGATCTCAACGGCAATGGGCTGCGGGATCCGGGGGAGCCGGGGCTGCCGGGCATCGCCACGTTTTTGGACTTAAACGGCAATGGCCGCCTCGACCCGGGGGAGCCCAGCACCGTCAGCGACGGCGGCGGCAACTTCCGCTTCTCCAACTTGCCCCCTGGCACCTACCGCGTCACCGCCCTTTTGCCCCCAGGGCGAATCTTCACCACGCCGCGCTCAGGCTTGGGGCTGGAGCGGATTGTGGGCGGCAGTCCTGCTCCCGAAGGAGCCTTTCCCTGGATGGTGGCTTTGCTGAGGGCGGCTGAGCCAGATCCTTTTCAGGCGCTGTTTTGCGGCGGATCCCTGATCGCGCCGGAGTGGGTAGTTACCGCTGCCCATTGTCTTTTCGACGAACAAGGCGAGCAGGTAATGAGTGCCCAAAATCTGGATCTGCTGTTGGGTACCAACCGCTTGCAAATCGGTGCCGGCCAGCGAATTCAGGCTGCGCAAATTGTTATCCACCCCAACTACGACCCCCGACGAGGGACAGAGGGGGGGAATGACATTGCCCTGGTGCGCCTCTCTCGGCCAGTGGCCCTGCCTACCCTGCCGCTGGTGCAGCCCAACCAAACCAACCTGACAGCCCCCGGCACGTTCGCCACCATCCTCGGCTGGGGAGCCACCTTCCCCAGGGCCCTGGATCAAGAACCCAGCGGCTTTACCCGAGATTTGCAGCAGGCCACCGTTCCCATCGTCTCCAATGCGGTGTGCAATGCGCCCCAATCCTACGATGGCACCATTTTGGATACTATGCTCTGCGCCGGCTTTCCCCAGGGAGGAGTCGATGCGTGTAAGGCTGATAGCGGTGGGCCTTTGATTGTGTCCAGTGGCACGGGTTTTGCCCTGGCCGGAATCACCAGTTTTGGCATCGGCTGCGCCCAGCCCAATTTCTATGGGGTGTATACGCGGGTGTCTAGCTTCGCCGGTTTTGTGCAATCGGTAATCGGCAGTGCCCCCAGCCCAACTCCAGCACCACCCTCCCCTCCACCCCCCACTGGGACAACGGCCTCATTTGTTGTGAATTTGAGGGAAGGTGAGGTGGTTTCGGGCCTCAACTTTGGCAGCCGCGCCCTGTAACCGTCAGCAGCAGGGCGGAGATGGTTTAGGATAGGGATCCCGATTGTGCTTTCGTTCTACTCATCGACGGAGGAGATAGCTTCTTTATGACTCAAGTGACGATTGGCGAAAACGAAGGGATCGAATCGGCGCTGCGCCGCTTCAAGCGCCAGGTCTCCAAGGCGGGCATTCTGCGGGATCTGCGCAACCATCGCCACTTTGAAACCAACCTGGAAAAGCGCAAGCGCAAAGCGGTAGCCATGCGGCGCAACCGCCGTAAGTCCATGGCCTAGGCAATTCTCAGTAGTCTGAACTTGGCTTGTGGCTATACAAGGTAGCCAAACCAGGGTTCGGCTTAGTTTTTCGGATCCCCAACGAGGCTAGCCTTCAGGGATCCGCTCAACACCTTAACTTCCAGCACCAGTTTCTCGCCGGCAAACCTCTTCGGCAAGGGAGGAAAGGGGGCGGAGCGCCGAATAGCGCTGAGCACGCCTGCATCCAGAAGGGAATCCGCCGAGGGGGTTTGCAGGTGCAACTTCCCCTAGGGTTCTTTTGAGCCAGGTGCCCTCTTGCCTGGCTGGCTCCTTCTCAGCAGGGGAAGCAGGAGAGTTTAGGTTCTTTGACACTCCCACCCAGGGGATTCTTACGCAGCTCAAAATGGACTCGCGAAGGCGCTTTCAACACGCCCCTAGACAGTTCTTTGAGGCATAACCTCAAAGTTCTGCTTACTTCGGACTTAAGTTCCTCCAGGTTAGTTATTGCCGCGCGGGTTTTGCACCGCAGTAGGTCGTTTTCCTGGAGAAGCTCTGTACTAGCTAAAAGAAGCAACTAAAGTTGCTCAAGGGCTTTTCCGCCCCGTACTAAAGTACGGGGCTACCAAGCTATCCTTTTGTGTAGGGGAGCAAGGCGCTATAGTAGAAGCCAAGTTGTGCAGACAGGTTTCGTGCTTCAGACTTCTCCTCCGCTCGGACGGATGGGCGCCTATCCCTTGGGGCAGGGCCGCTATCGCTTCTCGGTATGGGCGCCCTTAGTCGAACAAGTGGAGCTGAAGATAATCAGCCCTGTCCAACAGGTTATCCCTCTCAAGCAGGAGGAGCAGGGCTATTGGCAGGCGGAGGTGGAGGGGATCCCGCCGGGGCCGGTGGACTACCTCTACCGTCTGCACACCGCAGCGGGGGTGGTGGAGCGGCCAGATCCCGCTTCCCGCTGCCAGCCCTACGGCGTCCACGGCCCATCGCGGGTGGTGGATCCCCACTTCGACTGGCAGGATCAGGGCTGGCGGGGGATCCCGCTCTCCCAGTGGATCCTCTACGAGCTCCATGTAGGCACCTTTACCCCAGAGGGCACCTTTGCCGCCCTGATCCCTCGCCTGCCGCACCTGGTGGAGCTGGGGGTCAACGTGCTGGAGCTGATGCCGGTGGCCCAGTTTCCGGGGGAGCGCAACTGGGGCTATGACGGCGTCTATCCCTATGCCGTGCAGGCCAGCTATGGGGGAGCAGCGGGCCTGAAAGCACTGGTCAACGCCTGCCATCAGCAGGGCCTGGCGGTTGTTTTGGATGTGGTCTACAACCACCTGGGGCCGGAGGGGAACTACCTGCGGGACTTTGGCCCCTACTTCACCGACAAGTACCGCACTCCTTGGGGAGAGGCCCTCAACTTCGACGACCGCTCCTCCGACGGCGTGCGGGAGTTTTTCCTGCAAAATGCCGAGTACTGGCTAGAGGAGTTTCACCTGGACGGCCTGCGGCTGGACGCGGTGCACGCCATCTACGACTTCAGCGCCCACCCTTTTTTGCAAGAATTGGCGGAGCGGGTAGATGCCCTAGAAGCGCGCAGCGGCTGGCCTAGGGTTCTGGTAGCGGAAAGCGACCTCAACGATGTCCGCCTCATCACCCCCCGCGAGCAGGGGGGCTACGGGCTAGATGCCCAGTGGTGCGACGACTTCCATCACTCGGTTCACACCCTGCTGACCGGGGAAAAGACAGGCTACTACCAAGACTTTGGCCAATTGGAGCACCTAGCCAAGGCCTACCGCGAAAGCTACGTCTATTCCGGCCAGTACTCCCCCTACCGCGGCAGGCGCCACGGCAATTCCGCCATCGGCAGGCCGGGATCCCAGTTTGTCATCTGCATCCAAAACCACGACCAGGTGGGCAACCGCAGGCTGGGAGAGCGCCTCAGCCAGCTCACTTCTTTTGAAGGTCTCAAGTTGGCTGCCGCTGCTTTGCTGCTGGCCCCCATGCTGCCGCTGCTGTTTATGGGGGAAGAATACGGGGAGGTGGCGCCGTTTCTGTATTTTGTCAGCCACGGGGATCCCGACCTGGTGGAAGCGGTGCGGCAGGGACGGCGCCGCGAGTTCAGCGCCTTTGCCTGGCAAGGGGAGGTGCCGGATCCCCAAGCGGAAGAGACTTTCTTGCGCTCGAAGCTCAACTGGGAACTGGGCCACGCCGGCCATCACCAGGTCTTGCGGCGGTGGTACCAAACCCTCATTCACTTGCGCAAGACCCTGGCGCCGCTGCAAAACCTGGAGCGGAACTCGGTGGAGGTGGAGCTGTTTGCCCAAACTGGCCTGGCCCTGCACCGCCACCAGGGATCCCAAGCTGTCCTGGCCCTGTTGAACTTCAGCCCCGACCAGGTGGTCACCTACGCCCAATGGCCCGGCGGCAGTTGGCAGAAGCTTCTAGATAGCGGCGACCAGGGATCCTCCCTGCCGGCAAAAAACCAAGGGGAGCCCGTTGAGATACCGCCCTATGGGGTGGTGGTGTACGGCCAGAACACCTAGGAGAGGTGATCCCGGCCGCAGCCGTAGCGCCAGGCCTCGCGCCGCCGCTTCCAAAAGTAGTCTTGCGGGGTTGCTTCTGGGCGGTCAGCTAGCCTTTGCAAAAGCTCGTAGAGGCCGAGGGCGCCGAAGTGGCCCGCCCATTCCACCAGCTCCGGCAAGCCCAGCCGGGGCAAAAGCTCGACTACCAGCCAGGGATCCCGCCTCATCACGCCCCACAGCGCTTGGGCCAAGCCGCCCAACTGCACCACATCCTGCAAAAAGGGCTGCACCACCTGGGGGCCGGCGGCCATCATGGCCTCAAACACTCTGCTCAACAAGCGGTTAATGCTGTTGGGATCCCAGTTTTTCTCCGCCAAAGGGGGGATCATCGCCTTCTGAAACAGCCAGGTCACCGCCAAATTGGGCTGGTAGGGCTGCAGCAGGGCCAGGGCCGCCCGGTCGAGCTGCCGCTGCGCCAGGGCCTCGTGGATCCCCTGTTGCAGGCGATCCAGGTGGCGCAACATCGCCCCAAAGCCGCCAAAGCTCAAGGGCGACTGGCTGCCGCTGCTGTCTCCCACTGCCAAGAGGCGATCCCAGGGCAGTTGCAGCGGGCTGCGGCGGTAGGCGGGGAAAACGCCACCCAGCTTGCGCACCCAGCGGATCTGCGCCAGCTCGGCCCCCTGGTAGGCAGGGAGCAGCCGGCAGTAGTCCTGCCACAGCCTCTCCAGACTGGGTCGGCGGGGATCCCGGTCGCAGTAGGTAAACAAGTAGGTGGTGCGCCCATCGCGGGCGGGGAAAGCTTCCCAAAAGGGCTGGTAGCCGTTCTGGGCGGGGGTAAAGCTGTAGAACAGATCCCCAGTGGGTTGGTCGGGCAGCCCCTGGGCACAGGATCCCACCACCAGACAGACGCTGTCCGGCGGCTGCCCTTGGCGGGCCTGGGCCACGATGGGGGAGCGGTGCCCCATGGCATCCACCAGGAGTTGGGCGCTGAGCTGGCCGGCGGTGGTCTGGATGCGGATCCCATCGGGGTGGACCGTGGCGCTGAGAAACCCGGTCTGCTCCCGCACCTGGCCCCCCCAGTCTAGGAAATGCTGCTTGAGGAACTCCAGCAAGCCGACCGGATCCACGCCCACATTCAGCACCCCTTCCACCCACCAGGTGGGACCCTCCCCAAAGCCAATGCGCCCACTGGGGTAGTGGGTCACCTGGATTGCCTCCCACTCTGTCGGGGTGAGCAGCTCCAGTTCTAACAACACCTGCAGCTCCTGCCGCGAGGTGTTCCACTCCTGCTCCCGCCCCCGCAAGATGCCGCGCTCGATCAGGATCACCCGCCAGCCTCGCCGGGCCAAAGCCGCCCCCAAGAGAATCCCCAGGGTGCCGCCGGCAATCACCACATCGGCATCCCGGCTGCCCAGGCGCTCAGAACAGCGGTGCACCACCGCCGGAGGCAACACCGTTGGCCCCTGCCGCAGGGATCCCCACCAGGCCTCCAAGGCAGGCAGAGCTTCAGGGGGGGAGATGAGTTCAGCCATGGTGATTTCCTCCAGGCTAGACTAGCCCGCGGCTGTGGAGGCGACGGTGGATTAAAACCAACGTATCCGCCTCGCCGACATTGCCCGGAAACAACACCACCGGCAGGTTGGGAAAGCGGGGATGATCGGACGGGGTGATCACCATCGAGATCCCAGGGTAAATTTGCCCCAGCAGACGCACCGCCGGCAAGTTGAGGCCAACGCTGAGGGTGTCGTTGGAGGTGATGCCGCCCTTGCTGATGAGATAGCCGATCCCTTCCGGCAGCCCCTGCACCACACCCATCAACAACCGGGAAACCTTCTGCCCAAAAGCTAAGCGCATTTCTACGGCGTCCTTTTCGAACGTCAGTTCCTCTCGGCTGGTGTAGACCACCGGCGTCAGACCCTTCTCGTAGGCGCTGTGAACTTGGGCCAGGATCCCTGGCAGCAGCTCCGCGTCGGGATCCAATAGTCGCCTCACCTCCACCTCGATGCCTTGGGTTTCAGGCTCCTGCAGAAGGCGGGCCAACTGCTGGCTGGACTTTTGCACATGGGATCCCACAATCACCACCCCTGGCCGGTCGGAGCGGACAAACTGCCCCATCTGCTCTGGCAGAACCGGCTGTGGCGGCAACTGGGCCAAAGCCGTCAAGAGGCTGGCGGCGCTGCGGAACAAAAAGCGCTTCCCCTGCTCTATAGCCGCCCAAACATCCTGGGCAAAGCGATCCAGATCCGCCTGAGTTTCTCCATCCACCACACAGCAGACATTCCCCTCCAGCCTCAAAAGCCGCTCCAGACAGCCGGCGCGGATCTGCTCCAGGGTCAGTCGCACCACCTGCTCGGCCCGGATCCGCCCCTGGGTTTTCTCCTGCACATAGTCCGGCAAATAGCTGTGGTGGTAGCCAAACACCGCATCCCGAGCAAACTCCGTCTCATGCACCGGGATCCAGCGGCCCTCCACCCGCAGGTAATGGGTGCTCTGCCGCGTGATGCGCCCCCCTTCAAAAAAAGCCGGCACCAGAAAATGAGCATCGAAGGGCCCCAGCTCCGCTGCCATCACATCGGTTTCCAAGGGGTAGTGCCCCCGCAAAGTCGAGTCGGAGCGGCTGATAAAAAGGGCCCGCTCCCACCCCAGCTCTCCCATGGCCTGCTTCAGGGCCCGGCAGACCGACCGCGTCACCTCGGCAGCCTCCGCCGCTGGCAGGGATCGGGTGTTGGTGAGGATAAAGCGAATCGGCGAGCTATCCTGCAGCCCTAGCTTGAGTGTTTGCGGATCCCAGCGGGTGAGGAGCAAGCAACTGTGAACGGTTTGGGATCCGGTGGGATCATCGTCCAACACAACGATAGGGGGGAGAGCCATGAGACCGTCTCAATGACAAAGCAACCCGAGAACTCCAGACAGACGAATCCCCCTCAAAGGGCAACCGCTATTTTCATCTTCCCCCAAGTTGGCCATCTTCCCTGCCTCTATTCCAGGCGAAGTTTGCCATGATTGAGATCAACTGGCTCTGGTGATCCAAAACGACTGCAGACATTTCCCCCCTGCCCACATTCATGGGAGAAAGCCATGGGGCAAGCCGAGCTACAACTTCACATCAAACGGGTACAGCAGGATGTGCTGCGCATGGGGGCGCTGGTGGAAAAGTCGGTGGTCTTGGCCCAGCAGGCCCTGTTTGAACAGAACTTGGCCGCCGCCGAACAGGTGATCGCCCAAGACAAGCAAATTGACCGTTTTTATCGTCAAATCGAGAAAGACTGTATTAATTTGATTGCCTTGCGCTCCCCGGTGGCGCGGGATCTGCGCTGGATCAGTACCCTGATGCAACTGGTACGCGATTTGGAGCGGATTGGCGACTACGCCAAAGATTTGGCCGAAGTGGCCCTGCGCTTGGTCATGTACCCGCCGCCCCCGGAGCTGAGCTGCATTCGCCTGATGATGCAGCGCTGCCAGAAAATGCTCAGCCACAGCCTGGCCGCCCTGACGGAGTTGGATGCCGAGCTGGGCCGACAACTGAAGCGGGAAGACGACGCCGTTGATGAAGACTACACCAACCTTTACAATACGTTGGCGCAGCAGTCTGACATCAAGGGATCGATCGAGCCTATCCTGTTGATGTTGCTGGCGATCCGCTACCTAGAGCGTCTGGCCGACCACTGCACCAACATCGGTCAGCGAGTAGCCTTTATCGTCACCGGCCACCGCGACTAATCCAAGTGGCTGCGCCTGTCCCTTAATCGCGGCTCTCATTCCCCCTGGATACCCGCAATGGATTTCTCTCGGATTTTTCATCACTTTTTCTCTCAACCTGCCGAGCAATGGACCGATAAAGACGCGCTGCTTGCCCTCCTGCCAGCCTCAGACCCAGAAGCGCCGGAAATGCTCGAGATTGCCCTCGATGGTCTGGTACGGGCGGGGTTTCTCGAACGGACAGGGGATCCGCCCCGCTATCGGCGTAAGCCGGATGAATCCTTGGTGGTGGGGCGTTTGCGCTGTTCCAGCAAGGGCTTTTGCTTTGCCGTGCGGGATGAACCGGGGGCAGAGGATGTGTATATCCACGGCAGCAACCTTAGCGGCGCTTGGAACGGCGACCAAGTGATAGCCCGGATTACCAAAGAAGGCAATCGCCGCCGCAGCCCAGAGGGAGAGGTGGTAGCTGTTGTGGAACGGGCCAATCCCACTCTCGTGGGCCGCCTCAAACAGACGGAAGAGGGTTTCCGGGTGGTGCCTCTGGATGACCGGCTGCTGTTCGAGCTGGCCTTGACCGAGGGATCCCCTGCCGAGCTGGCGGAAGGTCGGGTGGCCTATGTGGAAGTGGAGCGCTACCCGCTGGGCAACTTGCCCCCCGTGGGCACGATTCGCAAGATCTTGGGCAATGGCCCGGAGGCGTCCATCGATGCGGATCTGGTCTGCTGCAAGTACGACCTGCCCCAGGAGTTTCCCCCGGCGGTGCTGGAGGCTGCGGCAACTCTGCCCAAAAAGCTGAGCCGCTCCGACCAAAAGAACCGTCGCGATCTGCGGGACTGGTTTTGCGTCACGCTGGAGCCGCTGGACTTGCAGCACCCCCACGGCCTCGAGCCCAACGTGGCCGTCTCCCTGCAGCGGCAAGAAGAGGGCCACTGGCTGCTGGGGGTGCACATTGCCGATGTAGCCCACTGGCTGGATCCGGATCACCCCCTGGAGCGGGAGGCGCAGCGGCGCACCGCCACGGTTTACCTGGATAGCGTGGTGCTGCCCCTTTTCCCGCCGGAAGTGCACAGCCGCCTGGCTCTGTTGCCGCAGCAGGAGCGTCTGGCCTACTCGCTGCTGCTGACCATTGACCCCGAAGGGGTGGTGCGCAACTTCGAGATCCACCCCAGCCTGGTGCAGTCGCGGGCCCACCTCTCCTACGGCCAGGTGCAGGCTCTCTTGGCCACCGCCGCGGATCTGGGCCCCGATGAGGAGGTGCCGGAGTTGATGGCCCTGCTGCAAAACCTGCTCCGTCTCAGCCAAGTCCTGCGAGTCAAGCGCCACCAGGCAGGCGGGTTCGATCTGCCCCTGTTGGATTTGCTCACCCCCTACTCTGCCGATGAAAGCGGCTATGGGCCCCTGCTGGTCAGCGATCGCCTCGGCGCCCACGCCCTGATGACCGAAATTCTGCTGCTGGCCAACCAAACCTTGGGCCACCATTTGCGCCAATTGGGGATCCCTTCGTTGGCCCGCGTGCAGAAGCCCCCCACCGCTGAGGCCCTGCAGAACTTTTTGCGTCTGGCCAACGCCATGAAGCTGGATCTGAACTTGCAGGATCCAGAAGCTGTGACGTTAGCCGATTGGCAGCGGATCTGTGCCCGCATCACCGCCCCCGATGTCTTGGCCGCAGGGACTAGCCCAGCCTTGGTGGCCCAGTTGTTGGCTACTCTGCCCCCCGTCGAGTATTGCCTGCAGCCGCTGCAGGAGCCGCTCGGCCATTTTGGCCTTGGCCTCAAAGAGCCCTACGCCTCTTTTACTGCCCCTTTGCGCCGCTATGCCGATTTGCTGAATTTGCGGGCTCTGCACCTAGCCTTGAGCAAAGGACGGGATCGCCGCAGCCCGCGCTCCAAAACCGTGGTGGATCTGCATGGCCCCGGCAGCTACGACCAAATTGATTGGCAGGTGCTGCCGCCAAAAGTGCATGAGGAGTGGCAGGCCTTTCTCCAAGCGCAACTGCCCAAAATCCAGGCGGGATATCAGCTCCATCAACAGGCAGAGCGGGAGCTGATGGGCTTGAAGCGGTGCGAGTTCATGCAAAAACACCTGGGGGAGACGTTCCCCGGCCTGATCGTCAGCGTCCAGAACTACGGCTTTTTTGTGCAGGTGGATCCCATCTTGGCGGAAGGCTTGGTGCGGGTCAGCACCCTGAAAAACGACTGGTACGAATACCGCAGCCGCCAGCAGGCCCTGGTAGGGCGCAAAAGCCGGCGCCAGTTCCGCCTGGGGGATCGGGTGGAGGTGCAGATTAAAAACGTAGACTACTACCGCCAACAAATTGACCTGGCGGTGATCGGCGAGGGACGGCCCTACGAAGAAGAGGAATAAGGCGGGGATCCGTCCATCAATCGCGGTAGGAGGGGACGGTTGTTGCGAACTCCGGCTTTGGCAAAATAGGCGATACCTGGATCGTAGGATGCCAGCAGCGCTTCCCCAAGTCGGCAGCAAGGGCTGAGAGCCCCTTGGCTGCCCCCTGCATTGTCTTCCTATACACTGTAAAAAAACTTCTGCCAAACCCCTATGCAGCCCACCAATCCCAACCAATTTACTGAGAAAGCCTGGAGCGCCATTGTCCAATCCCAAGATGTAGCCCGGCGGCACCAGCAGCAACAGTTGGAAACCGAGCATTTGCTGATCTCCCTTCTGGATCAAGAGGGGGGTCTCACCCAGACCATTTTGCAGCGGGCCGGCCTCGATCCGAGGCTGGTGCGGGATAGAGTGGAAAGCTTTATCAACCAGCAGCCCAAGCTGGCGCGGGTGGATCAGCTCTACCTAGGCCGCGGCCTGGAGACCACGCTGGATCGAGCCGAGGAGTTTCGCAAAGAGTATGGCGATGATTTTATCTCGGTAGAGCACTTGCTTTTGGGATCCCTGGACGACGAGCGGGTGGGCAAGCGCGTTCTAGCACCCCTGGGCTTGACGGTCGAGCGCCTCAAGCCCGTTATCCAACAGGTGCGAGGCAAACAGCGGGTTACCGACAAAAATCCCGAGTCCCGCTACGAGGCCCTGGAGCGCTATGGCCGCGACTTGACCAAGGCCGCCCGCGAAGGGAAGCTGGATCCGGTGATTGGGCGGGACGACGAGATCCGCCGCGTCATTCAGGTGCTCTCCCGCCGCACCAAAAACAACCCCGTCCTCATCGGCGAGCCGGGTGTGGGGAAAACCGCCATTGTCGAGGGCCTGGCCCAGCGCATCAACCGGGGAGACGTGCCGGAGTCGCTGAAAAACCGGCGGGTGATCGCCCTGGATATGGGATCCCTGATTGCCGGCGCCAAGTACCGCGGCGAGTTTGAAGACCGCCTCAAAGCCGTGCTCAAGGAGGTCACCGAATCGGAAGGGCAGATCATCCTCTTCATCGACGAGCTGCACACCGTGGTGGGGGCAGGGGCGGCCGAAGGGGCGATGGATGCCGGCAACCTGCTCAAGCCCATGCTGGCCCGCGGCGAATTGCGCTGCATTGGCGCCACCACCCTGGATGAATACCGCAAGCACATCGAAAAAGACGCCGCCCTGGAGCGCCGCTTCCAGCCGGTGTATGTGGATCAGCCCTCCGTGGAAGACACCATCTCCATCCTGCGCGGCCTCAAAGAGCGCTACGAGCTGCACCACGGGGTCAAAATCAGCGACTCGGCCCTGGTGGCAGCGGCGGTTCTCTCCAACCGCTACATTTCCGAGCGCTTCCTGCCCGACAAGGCCATCGACCTGGTGGACGAAGCGGCGGCCAAGCTGAAGATGGAGATCACCTCCAAGCCCGTCGAATTGGATGAAATCGACCGGCGCATCATGCAACTGCAGATGGAGGAGCTCTCCCTCAAGAAAGAAGACGACCCCGCCTCCAAGGAGCGCCTGGCCAAAATTGAGCAGGAGCTGGCCAACTTGATGGAGCGGCAGCGGGAGCTGAGCGCCCGTTGGCAGATGGAAAAAGAGGCCATCGAGCGCCTGCAAAACCTCAAGGCCGAGCGGGATGCCGTCAAGCTGCAGATTGAACAGGCAGAACAAAAATATGACCTCAACCGCGCTGCCGAGCTCAAATACGGCAAGCTCATGGAGCTGGAGCGCCAGATCCAAGAGCAGGAGGCCCACCTGGCCAAGCTGCAGGCCAACGGCGAGCCCTTGTTGCGGGAGCAGGTGACGCCCGAAGACATTGCCGAGATCGTCTCCCGCTGGACCGGGATCCCGGTCACCAGCCTGATGGAGTCGGAAAAGCAGAAGCTGCTGCGCCTGGAAGCCCACTTGCACCAGCGGGTGGTGGGCCAGGACGAGGCGGTAGCGGCGGTGGCAGCCGCCATCCGGCGGGCCCGGGCCGGCCTCAAGGATCCCAATCGGCCCATCGGCTCGTTCCTGTTCATGGGGCCCACCGGCGTCGGGAAGACCGAGCTGGCCCGCGCCCTGGCGGAGTTCCTCTTCGACACCTCCGAGGCCATGGTGCGCATCGACATGTCGGAGTACATGGAGAAGCACTCCGTCTCCCGCTTGATTGGGGCTCCGCCGGGCTATGTGGGCTACGAAGAAGGCGGGCAGCTCTCGGAAGCGGTGCGGCGGCGCCCCTACTCGGTGGTGCTCTTTGACGAGGTGGAAAAAGCCCACCCTGATGTCTTCAACATCCTGCTGCAGGTGCTGGACGACGGCCGCATCACCGACTCCCAAGGCAGGACGGTGGACTTCAAAAACACCATCATCATCATGACCAGCAACATTGGCAGCGAGCTCATCCTGGAAATTGGCGGCGACGAGAGCCGCTACGAGGAGATGAAAAGCCAGGTGCTGGCCATGCTGCGGCACCACTTCCGGCCGGAGTTCCTCAACCGGGTGGATGAACTGATCATCTTCCACGCTCTAACCAAAGAGCAAATCCGCCAGATCGTCAGCCTGCAGATGCGGCGGGTGGAGCAGTTGCTGGCGGATCAGCAAATTGAAATTGTCCTCACCGAAGAGGCCAAGGACTACCTGGCCGAGCTGGGCTACGACCCCGTGTTTGGCGCCCGCCCGCTGAAGCGGGTAATCCAGCGGGAGATCGAAAACCCCCTCGCCACCAAGCTGCTGGAAAACGAGTTCCTGCCCGGCGACCGCATCCTGGTGGAGGTGGCCAACGAGCGGCTGATCTTCCGCAAGATCGGCTCTCAGCCCCGCCAAGAGCCGCCTGCTGCTGTAGCCGTCAGCTAGGCCAGTTGGCTAGAGGCTGATCACCTGGTCAGGTGGGTTGTCTTGCAAGGCCGCGTAGAGGTCGGGGAAGCAGCCCAGCTGCACCCCTTTGACCACGTTTTTGGGAACACAATGGCCCGGCTCCTTGCGCCCCTGGCCTTTTGAGTCGCACCACTTGGGTTCCCCTTCCGCCAGGTTGCGCTCCAGGGCGCACATGTCGCACATCATCAGCAAAATGTTCTGCGCTTCGGCAATCTTGGCCAGGCGCTCGCCGATGGGATCCCCCTGCCGCAAGACAAAGCAGTTGTCGTCGAAAAAGAACATGCCCACCACTTCCGCGCCGTGTACCCCTGCTTCTAGCTGGGGCAGGATCATCTGGCCCAGCTTGTAGGTGCCGCCGCGGGGGGTGATGAAGACGTAGGCAACTTTCATAGTCGCTCCTTAGGTGTTTTCCAACTTGATTATCATCGATTATCGCCTTCAAAGTAGCACGGCTTACTGAAAGGGCGTAAGACACTCCCCAAGCGTTCCTCGTCACTATCCTCACCCCCAGCCCCTCTCCCAGAGGGAGAGGGGAGTTAGAGCGGCGCGTTCGCGACAGTGTTGCGTGGCAATAACGACGTAACGAACCGTTTCACTGCTATTTGTATAAACTGAGATGGGATCCGGCGCTCTGCTCCTCTTGCTTAAGTAGGGAGAAGCCAAAGCAGCCCAGTGTTCAACCGCTATCTTGAAAGGTTTGAACAGGTGCAACCTCGAAGGGGATCCCCCTAGCGCCGAAAGGTCAGGGCCCTGCCGCGCACTGAGGGATCCACCTGGCCATTTTGGAAGGCGATCTGCCCGCCCACGATGGTGAGCAGCGGCCAGCCCACCAGCTCCCAGCCCTCAAACGGGCTCCAGCCGCATTTGGTGAGCAGCTCTTCCCGCCGCACCGGCTTGGGCGTGTGGCGATCCACCAGCACCAGGTCGGCGTCGTAGCCCACCTGCAGCCGTCCTTTGTTGGGGATCCCGTAGAGGCGGGCGGGCGCCTCGCACATCCACTGCACCACCTGGCGCAGGGTACAGCGGCCCTGCTGGGCGGCAGTCAGCATCAGGGGCAGGGCCGTCTCCACCCCCGGCATGCCGGAGGGGGAGTGGGGGTAGGGCTGGGCTTTTTCGGCCAGGGTGTGGGGGGCATGGTCGGTGGCGATGCAATCGAGGATGCCCTCGTGCAGCCCCTGCCAAAGCTGGGGGAGGGTAGCCGGATCCCGCAGCGGCGGGTTCATTTGGGCCAGGGATCCCAGGCGGGCGTAGTCGGCAGTGCTGAGCAACAGGTGTTGGGGGGTGACCTCGGCGCTGACCCAGGCGGGCTTGTGCCGGCGCAGCAGCTCCACTTCCAAGCCGGTGGAAAGGTGCAAAATGTGCAGGCGATGGCGATAGCGGGTGGCCAGGTCCAAAGCCCGCCGCGAGGCGATGAGCGCCGCTTCCTCGTCCTGGATTTGCGAGTGAACGGCTACGTCCGTGCGTCCGGCAAAAAGAGCTCGGCGGGCCTGAATTCGCGCGTGATCCTCAGCGTGGACAGCAATGACCAGGTTGGGATCCGTTTCGGCAAAGATCCTCTCTAGGGCAGCCTGATCATCCACCAATAGGGGGCCATGCATGGATCCCATGAAGATCTTGATGCCGCAGGCTCCTTGCACCGTCTGCAGCTCCTTCAAGTTATCGGCAGTGGCTCCAATGAAAAAGCCGTAGTTGACGACGCACTTGCTGGCAGCCCGCGCCAATTTGTCCTCCAGCGTTCTCTGGTCAATTGTCGGCGGATCTGTATTGGGCATCTCCAAAAAGCTGGTTACCCCGCCGCGAGCGCAAGCCCAGGATCCCGTCTGCAGGTCTTCTTTGTGCTCCCGGCCTGGCTCGCGGAAGTGAACCTGGGGATCGATCACCCCCGGCATCAGGGTATAGCCCTTGGCATCGATGACCCTAGCCACCCCTTCTGTGGAGAGATGTTGGCCAATCTGGGCAATCCGCCCCTCCTGCACCAGCACATCTCCCACCCAGGGATCCCCTTCCGGTACCACCAGCTCGGCATTGCGGATCAGCAGGCTACTGGCCAAAGCTCCGCTTCCCCTTTCACAGGCGCTTTCAAGATAACACCTGTCGAGCAGGTTAAGAACCGGCCAATCGATGGAACAGCTAGTCGGCAGCTCAAGCTCAAGTTGCCCGAGTCTTGTCTTCCTATCGATAGAGGTTGCAAGAGCTGCGCAGGTCGTAGCCAGAGGCCAAAACCTCTTGCTGGCGATCCCCTAAGCCAAGGTCGCAGCGCAGGAGATCCCCACTAACAGTTGTATGTGTGTGAGACTCAGTCATCCAACGAACGCCGCTTGAGCTGGCAGTGGGAGGAACAACTTCAGGAAGACGATAGTTGGGGGCTTGCCAAGGATCTTGCAAATAGCGATCCCTGTGGATCCCGCCAAATTCAATATCGGCGTAGGCAGGAGGATAAACCATGAAGTCCATTCGGAAAACTTCTGAAGCACCGCCGATAGCTGCTAGAGCTGTCTGGGCTTCTGCAACTCTGGAACGGCGAATGTGGTTAAGAAAATTGGGAATGCTAATAGCAGAGAGAATGCCGACAATTACGATTACCGCCAGCAGCTTGATCAAGGTCATGACGTGCGGAGCTTTAGTTGCTCGACGGCAGAGTATTAGATACAGCCTGTTAAGGGCTCAAGGGGTACAATAGCAGCACTTAGCAAACCAACT